>CAYQXT010000263.1:0-5745 GCA_964421365.1 uncultured Bacteroidaceae bacterium | reverse complement strand
GACAGCTCACTTACAATTGATTAATGAAGCCGTCCGACCGATTTCGATGCAAATTACCTTTTTATACTGGACTCATAAATCATTAACTAAAGTTTCGCACATACAAAAGTAGGAAATAATTGTGAATTTTTAATGGTTAATTGTGATTCGGGGATTAAATGTATTATAAAAATGCATAAAAAACAGTACATCAAGAGAAAGAGTGATTGCCTCGTTTTTCTATCTATTTCCATAAAAACAACGGCATAAATACTGTTGCGAATCATCCTGTCTGTGACGATTTTTGTAAATTCTACGAACTTATTTAAGAGGTATTCGTAGAATCAATAATCCATTAAATTTTCATAAACGTGTAGAAATAAGAACTTTGCCAGAGTAGTCATAAAACAAAAACATTGCTAATTATCAAGTTATTATTTATTTTTCAGATTTGAACTTTGGCAAAGTTTAACCGAGTATTAAGCATGATATTTATAAATAATTTGTACTTTTGCAAAGAAACACAAAAGTATGAAAATGGCAACGAAAAATAAAGTTAAAATACTGGATAAAGAGTTTGAAATTTTTATTACAGCCGATGAAATTGCAGCAGCTGTTGATAAGGTAGCCACAAAAATTAATACAGAATTGGCCTCTAAGGATGTTATTTTTATAGGTGTACTAAATGGATGTTTTCTTTTTGCTGCCGATTTATATCGTGGGCTGGATTTCGATTCGCAAATTTCTTTTGTCAAAGTGGCCAGTTATTCGGGTACCAGCAGTACCGGAAAAGTGAAGCGACTGATTGGCCTAAACGAGGATGTAAAGGACAAGACAGTTGTTTTGATAGAAGATATTATTGATTCGGGACGAACCATAGAGAATTTGGTTAGGCAAATAAAAGGCTATGAACCGGCAGAAGTTAAAATTGCCAGTTTTTTATTTAAACCGGATGCTTACAAAGCAGATTTAGCGATAGATTATATAGGTCTGAAAATTCCTAATGACTTTATTGTGGGTTATGGCTTGGATTATGACGGTTTTGGACGAAATTTACCTCATATTTATAAAATTATAAATTCTTAATTTTATAGCGTGGTTATAACTGCAAATAAAAAATAGAATACTGAATTTTTAAGATTATTAAGATTTCCTTTGATAAAAAATCTTAATCTATTTTGCAAAGTTTCATAAGATAACACAATACAATGCTAAATATTATTTTATTCGGTGCTCCGGGTGCCGGAAAAGGAACACAATCGAAAAAAATTATTTCGAAATATAATTTGGTGCATCTGGCTACGGGTGATTTACTCCGAATGGAAATTGCAGCTGAATCGAAGCTTGGAATAGAAGCTAAAGTCAAAATGGATAATGGCGAATTAGTCCCTGACGAAGTTGTTATTGAAATGATTAACAATATTTTAGATAAATTAAAAAATAATATGAAAGGATTTATTTTTGATGGTTTTCCTCGTACAACTCATCAGGCTGAGGCTTTGGACAGGCTTTTAAAAGAACATCATTCATCAATTAGCAAACTGATTGCTTTGGATGTTGAGCACGATGAATTGCTTCACAGATTGCTTTTGCGTGGAAAAGAATCGGGAAGAGCTGACGACCGAAATCGTGAAATTATTGAAAATAGATTGGCGGTATAGCACAAAGTAACCAGTTCGGTTAAAGATTATTACAAAAATAAGGGTAAACTTGAAAAAATAAACGGAATTGGCTCTGTGGATGAGATATTCTCCAGAATTTGTAAGGCAATTTAGAAAAATAATAAATGGTAGGCAATGATGAACTAGTAATTGTTAATTATTAATTCTATTTATCCCTAAAGATATAGTTCGTTCTTAAAATATAATACACAAATTAAATATGTCAGGATGCTTAATGATGAATTTTGTTTTTGACTAAGAAGAGTCTTATACCGAATCGGTATCATAGTTTTTATATATTTTTTTGTAATACCATGATTGAGAATGGAATACTAAATTCTTTTTATTTATTTTGCAAAGATACGAATATTAGAAAGCGAGGGCTTCGCTAAGAGTGAAACCCTCGCTCGTAGTGCTGTTGCACAAGGGATTGCAGCGGTAGTTCGGTGAAGCCAAAGGGCAGCAAGCGTAAAGCCCATCCATGCACCAAAAAAATATTGGAAATCAGGATACGGGATTCAGGAATTGGGAATGCAAAATTCTGAATGTCAAATTTCTAATTTTACCTCCCAATTCCCAATTTCCAATTATATTTCGTACTTTTGCAGGTACTAAATTTCAGATATTAATTATACTAAAATGGCGAATTCTAATTTTGTAGATTACGTAAAAATATATTGTCGTTCGGGTAAAGGGGGGGCAGGAAGTGCTCATTTTATGCGTGACAGAATGAATCCCAAGGGGGGGCCGGATGGTGGTGATGGCGGTCGTGGTGGTCATATTATCCTTAGGGGAAATAAGCAACTCTGGACTTTATTGCACTTGAAATACCGGAAGCATATTTTTGCCGAAGATGGTGGCTCCGGTAGTGGCAGCCGCAGTAGTGGTGCTTTTGGGATAGATATTGTGCTGGATGTTCCTTTGGGTACTACGGCTAAGGATGTGGAAACCGGCGAACAACTTTTTGAAATTACGCAGGAGGGCGAAACTAAAATCCTGATGCAAGGTGGCCGTGGTGGGCAGGGAAACTGGCATTTTAAGAGCGCTACTATGCAAACTCCCCGATTTTCTCAACCCGGCGAAGAGGGTGTGGAAAACTGGATTATTCTGGAATTGAAAGTGTTGGCGGATGTTGGGCTGGTGGGCTTTCCTAATGCGGGGAAATCAACTCTTCTATCGCGCTTATCGGCAGCTAAACCGAAAATTGCAAATTATCCTTTCACAACCATGGAACCAAATCTGGGAATTGTACGTTATCGTGATTCTAAATCGTTTGTGATGGCTGATATTCCGGGGATTATTGAGGGCGCAGCAGAAGGTAAAGGACTAGGCACAAGATTCTTACGACATATAGAGCGTAATTCGACTTTGCTTTTTTTGGTGCCTGCTGACAGTAAGGATATAAAAAAAGAATATCAGATTTTATTGGGCGAATTACAAAAATATAATCCTGAACTACTGGACAAAAACAGGATTTTGGCTATCACGAAAACGGATTTACTGGACGATGAACTCATGAAAGAAATTGAAAAAGATTTACCTGAAGTACCGAATATTTTCATATCTTCGTACACAGATTATAATCTTATAGCACTTAAAGATTTACTGTGGCAGGAATTAAATATATAGAAAAATGTACGAGCAATTAACGTCTTTGGATTATCACTTATTTTTATCTATCAATTCGTTTAATAGTCCTTTTATGAACACGGTTATGTGGTATGTAAGCTCGGTGGCTCTCTGGATACCTCTATATCTCGGAATTTTAGCTTATATTTTTTATAAATACAAGTGGAGAACGGGTGTTTTGGCTCTTTTGGCTCTTGTGGTGCTTGTTCTGCTCACCGACCAAAGTTCTGTGCATCTGTTTAAAAATGTGGTACAGCGCCTGCGTCCTTGTCATCAACCGCGTATAGCGCAACTGGTACACATTGTGCACGGGCATTGTGGCGGAATGTATGGTTTTGTATCGTCTCATGCGGCTAACACTTTTGGTTTTGCTACTTTTACTGCGCTATTCTTCCTCAGGAAAAACTTTTCTCTATGGATTTTCCTCTGGGCCTTTCTCATTGGCTACAGCCGGATTTATCTGGGCGTTCATTATCCTTCCGATGTGATTGGCGGTGCTTTAGTCGGTATGTTTTGGGCAGTAATGATTTATGCTATTTACGTTAGGATTGAAGAAAAATATCTGGAAAATACGAGACGAAGCTTTTTTTAATTACAAACTAAAGATAAACCACGGATAAATACGGATTAAACAGCTAGCCCGGATAAAAAAGATAGACCACAAATATTTACAGATAAAATTACAGTAATGATTATCGTATATAGAAGTTTTTTTAGACTTAGTTTGTAGGGTTTTGAAGCCAGTTAAAATTGGGCTTCCATGCATTAAATCAGAATAATATCAATAAATGAAACACCTATGTAATAAATCTATTCGCACAAAAGCAAATTAAGTGCTAAGAACTTTTCACTATTCGTTTTTCACTTAAAAAGTCAATAATAAATGTAGAAATTTTTTCCAAAGTTTTCACTTAAATATACTAAATGACTTATCTGGTTCATAAATCTTTCTTTTGTTATCTATGTGTTTATATGGTAAATATAGATGGATGAAAGCACGAAAGTTGAAATTCAGTATCATATTTTTATTTTCATCTCGGCTTTTTGCTTCTGTCTTATTCTTGGGTATTTTTTTCTTCTTCTCGTACCGCGCCAAAGCCCAGGTTTCGGTGGGTTTTACCATAGGTGGAATTGCTTACCATCCTCTACGAGAAGCTAATGCCCGAATTTACAAATGGAAATTCGACCGGCAAGGGCATTTTGTTGGCTATACGGGGCTAAGTATTTTTGTTTCGTACCGGATAAATCGTTATGTTGGAATCAAGCTAATCCAAGCCATTGTCTTACACGATTGTGCCGGAAAATTTGCCGGTATCACTCACTTGGGTATCAACTTATTTGATGATATTCTGGCTTGGAATGACCGTTTTAACGAGTTTAGTATGTCTATTGGTCCTTTTTGGTATTACCGTAGGAACTGGACAAAAGAAAAGGCTTACAGGAATATGCCTGATTTTATTTCTTTATCGGCGAACAAACGTTGGGAAAAAAAATTTGTATGGTACGGTGGTCAAATTGAGTTTGACCATTTTTCGGCAGGAAATCAACCACTTGTCTTCAACTTTTTACCCGGACTCCCTTATATATTCACCCTGGGTATCGGGTCTAAAATAATGGTGAATAAAAAATAAAAAACACTCCAAAACGTTGTAAAACTTTTGAACGTGTGAATAAAGAGGCTATGGATTTATATACAGCATCGGAGCGCGAAATTTGGCAAGGAAGGATTGATGATCCTACTGATTTGAAATCCTATCGATGGCATCAGTTAATTCAATTTATTGATTTAAACAGACCGTTAAAACCGGTAGAACGACAGAGTTTCTGTTTCTTAGGTTTTAAATCGGACGAAGGAGTAAGAAGAAATCAAGGCCGACAGGGGGCTGTTCTGGGACCGGACAGTATTCGCCGGCAACTGGCGAACCTCCCTTCTTATTTTGATTTTAATGTTAATCTTTTTGATGCAGGAAATATTTTTTGTGAGCGGGATTTAGAAAAAGCGCAGCAGGTTCTGTCTGATGCTGTAGTAATAATTCTCAAAGCCGGTATGTTTCCGGTATTGCTAGGTGGCGGACACGAGATTGCTCTAGGCCATTATATGGGACTACAGCAATTCTATTCGCAAGAAAAAAAGCAGCTTGCACCAAGTATTATCAATATTGATGCCCATTTTGATATGCGACCTTACCATAATGGAGGCAGTTCGGGAACGATGTTTCATCAAATAGCTGATTTTAAGCAGCAACAAAACGAGGAATTCCGTTATATGGTTTTGGGAATACAGCAATCATCAAACACCCGAAGCTTATTTAAACGTGCCGAAAAAATAGGTGCTAAGTACTTGTTGGCAAGAAATATCACCAATGAGACTCTTACGGAAGTAAAAACCGAAATTTATGATTTTATACAAAAACGGCCGATTTACTTGACGCTTTGTACTGATGTTTTTAACTCGGCAGTAGCTCCGGGCGTAAGT
>CAYQXT010000262.1:0-5769 GCA_964421365.1 uncultured Bacteroidaceae bacterium | reverse complement strand
TTTCATAATAAGATCCTTATCGACATGCAATGCCGCACCAAAGGCCGATTCGACTTCCATATACAACACCACAAAATCAACCGATTTATCTAAATGTTTCCAGTAAGCTTTAGAACTTAAGGCGTTTAAGTGATTATTCACGGCCTGAGCGTGTTGCTTCAAATATTCTTTTTCGTCTCCGGCATTGTCGGCTTCAATAGATTTCAAATAAGCGTTTAGTGGCACTTTAGAGTCAACAATCAGTTGCTTCCCATCGGGTAAATAAATCACCATATCAGGTCTTACATTTTTGCCATTTTCAGCGCTTTGTACTTGTTCGCCAAAATCGCAATATTCGTTTAATCCCGAAAACTCCACAATTCGTTTAAGGCCTATCTCGCCCCAGCGTCCGCGTATTTTCGGATTTTTAAGTGCTCCCACAAGGGCATTTGTTTCTTTTTCAAGGCTTCTCTGGCTATTCTGCAGGCTTTCCAAATGGCTTTTAAGGCTACTAAAAAGACTCGAATTCTGCTTTTCAAATTGTCGAATTAACTCTAAATTATTCGTCAAGCTCATATTTAAAGGTTCCACAATATTAGATACCTCTTTTTCACTTTTTTTGAAGGTAGAGTCAGCCTGAATTATATATTTATCCATAATTTCTTTAGCGAGACCAATAAATTGACGATTATTTTTTTCCAAGGCATTAGTAGCTGTATCGGCAAATAAGCCCTGTACCTGTTCTTGCATTTTCTGAGTATGCTCCACAAAACTCTGGTATTTAACTCTCCATTCGAGGGCCTCACTTTTGGCCTGTTCCAGACGATTTCTCCCCTCGTTTCTGAATTTATTTTTAGCCACCACCCACACAATAATTCCACCAACAAGCACACCTAATAAAAAATAAATAATCTCCATTTTAACAACACTTCGTTAATTTTTTGTATCTTGCAAAGTTGCAAAATCTTGTATCTAAAATGACGCTCACGCTACGAGCTCATCTAATTAATTATGAATTCCGTACTACAATTCTTCACTTTTCACTTTTTCTCCTTCAAATCTAAAACTTCCACTTTTAACTGATATAAACAGCTATCACGGTCGAAAACAATTTCTTTTTCACCCAAAGAAACAAATTCAAATTCTAACTTTTTTTTGCCAATTAATTGGTCGGAACGGAGTAGTTCAGAAGCATAAAAGGCTATTTCCAAAGAATCCTTAAAATATATAGGAGGATATTTATCCATACTATAAACTTTCCCCGTTTTCAAGATAAATTTTGATTGATATTTCTGATTATTAAAAAGCAGATAAACTTTATCCTGCCCAATGGAAGCCACCGTATGCTCACAGACAATTTGCGTGAGTTTGAAATATTTTTTAGTATTTTTGATTTCAATCCGATAGCGTAAAATATAGTCTCCCTTACGTTTAAGTCTTATCTCACCCGAAGAATTAGAGAAGCGCTTTAATTTAGCTTTGTATTCGCCTAATATCGTTTTTTTCCCAAACAAAGTTGTGTCATGCAATACCAATAAAGTCTCTGCTTCTAAAGGCAGTTTGGCATAACGACTTAAATCAAAACTTTGGTCGTAAGTCATTTTTCCAATACTTACCTGCTTTTTATTATCTATATTCAGTACTACCCTATCGTAAGACTCTGTATTATTGGGAACAGAACAATAGATTGATTTTAATTTTATCCACTTCATTTTCAAAAAAATTATTAAGTTACGGCGAATTTACCCTTTAAAACTCAAATTTAGCACATACAAAAGTACTAAATAATTATTAATCTGAATTCGGGATTCAGGATTTAGGATTTAGGAGTCAAAAATTGGCACTTCTAGAACGACATTAGTAATTCGTAATTATTTATGGATTCGTGGTAATTCATAAATATTTTTTACTTTTACATTTTTTTTAAGAGCAATAAACAATTTATATTAATTCAGTCGTTTAACAATTATGGAAAAACAAAAAAAAATTAATAATATTTTTACTGAAATTAAAAATTATTTCATATCCCTATTCTTTTTAAAACAGTTAATTATTCTAGCTGTTTTAGGAATTTTAGGCCTCATTTTCACTATTTATGGATTAAAATTCTATACTCATCATGGCGAAGCGATTTCTGTTCCCGATTTTTCGGGGATGAATCTTAAATCCGCAAAAACCCTTGCCAATAAAAATGATTTAACACTTATCATTGTAGATTCCGTTTATCTGAGCCCTGGGAAAAGAGGCTCGATAGTAGAGCAAAATCCTCCAAAAAAATTTAAAGTAAAAGAAGGACGAAAAATATTTCTCACCATCAAGGCTTTTTTGCCAGAGAAAACGGTAATGCCAGATTTACACGACATTTCCTTACAACAAGCTAAAGCCGAATTAGAAAATTATGGTCTAAAAATAGGAACGTTAAGCTATACTTCGGGTTATGAAAATGTAGTAAAAGAACAATACTTTAAGCATGCTATAATAGAAACAGGTAAAAAAATTGAAAAGCATAAACGAATTGATTTATTGTTAGGTAAAGGACATTATCCCTACACGACTATAATATTGCTTAACGAATTAAATGTTGATGAGTGCTATAATAAACTGACCTCTGTTTATCTGAATGTAGGGAATATTTATTACGATCAAACGGTAAAAACTGCTCAGGATAGTGCTAAAGCCCAGGTATGGAAACAAAAACCCAACATCCTATATACTCAGAGACTTAATTATGGAGATAAAGTAAATATCTGGCTAACCATGGATAAATTCAAGGTACTTACCAACAAAATCACCGAACCAAAAGAATCAGAACAATCCGATGCTCAATTAATTGACCAAATAAATAATAATTAGAGTTTAGATTAATTATTCATGTTCATTCGTTGTAATTTGTGAACAAAAAATATTTATTGAACTTTGTAGATAAACACTAATTCGTAATTTATCATTAGGAACTATCTAAATGTGGATTTCTTAAAAAAATAAAGAAAATGAAATTTTCAAATACTACTCTTTTTCAGAATAAAATAAAATTAGTTGTACTACTCTTTTTATTTTCTGCTTTAGGGCTAAAAGCACAGGAAAAATTAATTTATATACCTAGGATAACAAATAGTAAAGTAAAAAAAACAACCAATACCTTAAAATTACCCTTTTTTGATGACTTTTCGGATTATACAGGTTTGGCAAAAGCCGAGCTTTGGGATACCTCAGGAGTTTATATAAATAACACATTGGCTGTAAATCCGCCCAGTGCGGGCGTAGCCACCTTTGATGCTTACGATGCCAAGTCAAAAATTTATTCCACAGCTACGGCCAACAACCATTTTAGGGCAGATTATCTGCTCTCTTTGCCCATTGATTTGGGAGCCACAGACACAAAAGATGTCTATTTTAGTTTTTTTTATCAACCGCAAGGAATTGGAAATGCTCCCGAATTAAACGATTCTTTGGTTCTACAATTTTATGCCCCCCAAAAACAAAGCTGGCAGACCGTTTGGTTTACGTTGGGCTCTAAAATTAAAGATTTTCAATATATTATTCTCCCGGTGGCTAACACCGACTATCTAAAAAAAGGTTTTCGCTTTCGTTTCTACAATTATTGCTCATTTTTGAGTTCTACGAGTAGTAGTACGATTACAAATGCCGATTTATGGCATGTAGATTATATCTACCTGAATAAAAACAGAACGATTATTGACAATGTTTTCCATGATATAAGCTTTTTAAGTGCTCAGACAAATTATCTAAAGAAATATTCAAGCGTACCCTGGCAATATTTTTTATCGTCACAAAATCTGCTGACCGATAGTTTTAATGTCTGCTTGCGAAATATCGACAATTCAGGAAGAAAACTCAAAGAACGTTTTATTTACTGGAAAGAAGAATATTCCGGCGACTCTGTTTCTGCCTACCAATTAGGGGCGACAAACATCCCAGCCTCAAGTATAGCCGATTATAAATTCAAGTTTCCTCTTAAATTTAAGGATAATGGTATGGATTCTGCTAATTTTAAGGTAGTAAATAAATTTATCACAGATGATTACGACCGAAAAAATAACAATAAAATAATCATAAATCAAAAATTCAAAGATTATTACGCCTATGATGACGGGAGCTCGGAAGCCGCTTATGGCATTTTGGGCGAAGGCTCGCGAAATGCCCTCTTTGCCTACCAGTTTGTGCCTTTACAAAGTGGATTTTTAAATGCCTTAGACATTTACTTTAATTATAGCCTGAATCAGGCTTATGTTAAGCCTATATATCTATGCCTATGGGATTCGAAAAATGGCAAACCCTCCGAAATTTTGTATAAACAAGAAGGATTTAAACCTAAATTTAGTTCATCCACAAATCAATTTATTCGCTATAAATTAGATAGCTCCATAGCAATAGATGACACCTTTTATGTAGGTTGGATACAAACCACCTCCAATTCGGTAAATATTGGTTATGATTTAAACAACAATGCCGCCCAATATACCTATTATAATATAGATGGCTCTTGGCGAAAATCCGCATTAACAGGATCTGTGATGATGCGCCCCGTTATCGAAGATAAAGTGAGTAGTATTTCAAAGCCCAAACAATCAAAAGCAATCACTTTTTATCCCAATCCGGCCAATAATTTTATTTACTTAAATAATCCCAAAGGAAATAATTTAATCCGTATTCTCGACTTAACCGGAAAGATAGTTTTTCAGACAAAAATACCCGAAAAAACCATCAATACCGCTAATCTGAAAAATGGTATCTATATTATGCAGATAATCAATAATTCACTTTTACTATCCACACAAAAATTAATCATTCAACATCGCTAAATGGACGAACTCAATCAAAATAACGAAGAAGAACAGGAACTTTTTGAACATTATAAATTTGTAGCAGATGCCGGCCAAGGAGCTTTGCGAATAGACCGCTTCCTGAACGACCGACTTTCTAATGTTTCACGCTCAAAAATTCAGGCAGCAGCTCAGGCCGGAAATATTCTGGTAAACGGAAAGCCGGTAAAACCCAATCACAAAGTAAAAGCCCTTGACCAAGTGAGCATTGTAATGGAATACCCCAAACGAGAAACGAAACTTATTGCCGAAGATATTCCGCTCGACATTATGTACGAAGATGATGATTTGCTGATTGTTAATAAAGAAGCCGGCATGGTCGTTCATCCCAGTTTCGGGCATTATTCCGGCACACTGGTAAATGCGCTGTTGGGACATTTACAAGAGCTGGAAATGTTTAAGAACAAAGAAGATCAACGTCCCGGACTAGTTCACCGAATCGACAAAAACACTTCGGGAATTCTGGTGATTGCCAAAAACGACTTAGCCAAAAATAAACTGGCCAGACAATTTTTCGACCACAGTATAGAACGTAAATATATAGCCCTTGCCTGGGGAAGTTTTGAGGAAGAAGAAGGAATCATTACCGGGAATTTAGGCAGAAGCCCCAAAAATCGAAAAATAATGCATGTTTTTCCTGATGGTGAGCAAGGAAAGCACGCCGTTACACACTACAAAGTACTGGAACATCTCGGCTATGTGAGCCTCTTGGAATTACAGCTCGAAACCGGGCGAACTCACCAGATACGTACCCATATGGCCTACATAGGACATCCCTTATTTAACGACCCAGAATATGGTGGCGACCAAATACTTAAAGGTACTACTTTCACCAAATACAAACAGTTTATTCAAAACTGCTTTAAAGTACTTCCCCGTCAGGCACTTCATGCCAAATCGCTTGGATTTATTCATCCTGCTACCGGCGAAAAAATGTTTTTCGACT
>CAYQXT010000261.1:0-5808 GCA_964421365.1 uncultured Bacteroidaceae bacterium | reverse complement strand
GGGATAGCTTGTGCTGGCATTCTGTTCGGTATGTCTGCCTGCGAGCAAATAGGGTTTCAGTTCAAACTTTTTGGCATAGGCTATATCTTGCAATTTTACTAATCGTCCGGCTTTGACAACCGAGAAGATACGACTATCGCGTGACCAGCCTTGCCAGAGAGCCTGTTCGTTTTTAGAGGCTATATCGCGTTCAAAATTTAAGGCCCAGTTTAAAATACTTCCGGTTTTAAACTGCAAGGTACTAAAAGGAATCACTACTTCGGCAAACCAAGCACTATCGGTAATACTTGTTTTGGCATCCCAAACGCCGTTCCAGTCTTCGTTTCCGTCTTCACCACCGGAAATTAGAATATCGGTACGTGCTCCATTTGGGTTTATAGCAAATAAATAGCCGGTTCTATTATCGTTAAAAGGGCTAATCATTATCTGAAAATTATCATCCGCACTATAATCAAAATCGGTATTCATGTATTTGGCTACAATGGGGGCTTTCTGATAGCACCAAATGCCAATATAAAGGCTATTTTTGTTGTAAGCAACTGCTACCTGCGTTCTTTCTGTAATGGGCTCACCATAATTTAACTCTCTTTGGGTGAAATTGCTTATTTTCATTGCTTTATGCCAGAAATCTTCGTTCAAAATACCATCAAATTTGATTTTCCCGCTTATGGCAAGAGCCTGTAAATTAGAAGGTTCGGAATGCTGAGCAAAAATACTTTGAACGCTCAGAATTAAAATAATAATAAATTTTAGTGTCTTCATTTTATTTATTTAAATTTAACCATGAGTAGGGAAAATAGGTTAAGTAGAAGACAAATTTACATTTTTTTTTTCAATATAAATGCAGAGCAATAACCGATTAAAAAATAGCTAATTAGCCATTTTTTATTCCTCTATTTACAATCAAACTTTTCGTAACATACAGAGCTAACTCTATGATAGCAGGCAATGAATAATTGTATTTTTTCTGAGAAATTTCATAAACTCTATTTAGTTCAAAACTTCAACCAAAGCACTATCTCCCAATCCATAAGCTCCTTGGCTAATTATTCTATCCTGCGGTGCAAATTTTGGGGATAGAATTTCTACCTGTTTATGGGTCTGATTTCCTATTTTTACGGGTACTTTTACGGCCGTAGTATCGTTTGTGAGTTTCATCACCCAAAATTGGGTCATCAAGGCATCATTCATCAAGCAATTTTTGGGCAAAATTTGCACTTTTTTATTATCCGATTGATTTATAAGCACTTTAACAATCATTTGTTCGGGAACAAAAATGCTGGTTTGCAAATTGGCCAAAATTTTCATGCTTTGATTTTGAGCCTCCATTTGAGGTAGAATTTTTGAAATACTAGCTTTTACAGTGCTCTTATCCGGAAGAACAATTTGGCACTTCTGTCCAATTTTTGCGTATTTGCGGTACTCAAAGGGTAGATTTATTTCAACTTTCAAATCGCCTGAGGCGGTAATCAGGCATAGCTCGGCAGCTTGGTCGGTATAAACGTTCTTTTGCATAACTTGCAAACCGGAAACGACTCCAGAAACGGGGGATGTAATTTTCACGACACCATACGTTTTTTTCAAACTATCGGTTTGCTGCATAATATAGGCTTCTGGTGATTGCATCTCAAAAAGGAGCTTAGCTTTTGATACTTTATCACCTTCATGTACCTTTACATTGGTGATATAGCCATTTATAGGAGCTACAATCTCATTTTTATTCAAATACATGGTTTCGCCTGAAAATTGTAAGTAATTAGGCAAACTGCCTGTTTTTATCGTGGCAACTTTAATCTGCGCTTTTGAACTTTGAATTTGTTCGGCACTATTTTTCTGCTCATTACATGAAATCAGCACAAAAATCATCATTAGAAATATACTATTTTTCATTTCATTTAATATTTATACCACATTAGTAAATTTTAATCACATAGACACATTAGAGAACATAGTGCAGCTAAAGCTGCGAAAAAAATGAATCATAACAAATTTTTTATTCCTAAAAGCAAATTTCTAAAAAATTTATTAATGTATGTCTTTTGACCCTCCTCAACAATATTGGCTACATTAAAATTTATCAAAATCCCTTTAAGTACTTTTAATAATTTCATATAATTCATTAATTGAGCTTCAAAAATTGGAGAGATCTCCTTAACTGCTTTTAATTCCAGATCCAATGTATTTTTAATAAATAAATCACAACGTAAATTAGTATCTATTTTGAGACCCTTTTAGCTTACAGAAACAATTAATTCCGATTCAAATTTTATATTTCGCAGGCTTAATTCTCGCTCCATAGACTGTTGATAAATGCTTTCAAGTAATCCCTGCACCTATATTCTTTGTGTACTTCAATCGCCGCTCCGATTAGGTCATAAGTTAATTTTTTCAGAAAATATTTTGTTTGTCGTATTTTATAATCTTTTTTTATAAAATTTATGTGGTTTAAAATTCTTTATTCCAGTAATTTAATATATTTATAGCGATTTGCTGCTGAATTTCGAGATTTAGTTTTTCTTGTTTTATCTCAGATATTTTCCGCAGAATATCCACAAAATTTATCATAGAGATTTGTCCCTGAGCCAACTGTAACTTATATATTTTCAGTAGTTTATCATAGTTTTTCAATTGTTGATTCTTAATTTTAAGCTGCTTGCTGAAAGCCAAAATTTGGTCTGAAATTTTTTTATTACGTAGATTACTTTCGTTGATGAAATTATTTTTTTCAAAAGCTATATTATCAATGGCTATTTTACTGATTTGTTGCTGAATACTGCGTTGTTTGCCATCATAAATTAAATACGAAAGCGAAAGCCCTAAGCTAACACCAAATCTCTTGTAGTCAGGCAAATATATGGATTTCAACCCGGCATCTGCAAAAGCACTTATCTGGGGTTTATACTTTAAATTGTAGTTTTTTTGGGCGCTTTTAATTTTCATACTATCCAACAGATATCTATTAATAAAAGTACTATCTACTTGTACACTATTCACCTTCAAATTAATCTCCTGCAATCTGTTTATTGAAGTATCTGGAATACCACAGAGTATCAGTAAATCGGAAACAGACGAACGAAAATTAACATCATATTGAACAGATAATGCCTGATAGGATTGCTTTTCTATTTTCAGCAATTGTAGGTCGGCCGGTTGATATATCCCATTTTCTACCAATTTTTCCATAAGGCTGACTTCCTGAGCCAGTAATCTTTGATTTTCCAAGGCAAAAATAATTTGTTTTTGTGCCAAAAGACCAAGCAAATACTGATATTGAACACTGAATTTTAATTCTTTACGGCCTAATAAAATCCTATTATCATTGGCTTGCTTTTCTATTTCGCCTTGCTTGCGGTAGGTCAAAAGTCTGTTTTTGTTAAATAAAGGCTGATTAAAAGAAATTGCAACTTGATATTGCCCACCATCGCTATAAGCCAAATCATAACCATAATAATTTGTTGCCCCCTCTGTTACAGGCAGAAAATGAGTCTTATTATTATCTGTTGAAAGAATAGGTGAAAACAAAATATTTATATCACCCGAAATTTGCGGTTTAGTTAAAAAGGTTTCAATCTTTTTCAGATTAAGACTAATTATCTGGTTTTGACTACTTTGTTTATGCAGAACAGGGCTATTTTCTAAGGCCTTTTGAACAAAAAAATTCATATCCGCAGTCTGAGAATAAAGTGGAAGGATAAAGTAAAGTAATACTATTATAATCAATAATCTTTTCATTGTTTATATTTTTATCTGAAATTTCGCACATACCAAAGAAATACGAAATAATAATTTGGATTCAGGAGTTGGAATTTGACACTCGTAGAACGACATCCCCCATTAACAATTCACCATTAGTAAATATCTTGCAAGTTTAGCAAAAAAATCTAAAGAAAATCTAAAGGACTGGATTTTTCACAAAATTATTCAAAATTTTGCATCTTTGATTTAATTCATTAAAAAATAACTATTTTTGTCCCTATAAAGTTTCGTTCCATGCAGATAAAACAAAAGCTATTTTATTCTATACCAGCTTTCATACTTATTCTATGCGTTATTGTGCCTACAAAAGCCCAAAATACCATAAAACCAAATGCTTATTCGATATTTCGTTATCCCAACGGGCAAATTGCTTCGGAAGGGATGATGCACAATGGAAAGCCAGATGGATACTGGAAGACGTATTATACTACCGGCATTTTGAAATCAATTGGTAATCGTAAAAATTTTTTATTAGACAGTATTTGGGTTTTTTTCTCGCCAAAAGGAGATACAACAGAAAGAATAAGTTATCTAATTGGTAAAAAAAATGGTTGGTACATACGTTATGCCGCTTATAATGACACGACAAGCTTCAATCATATCATAGAAAAAGCACTTTATGTTAACGACTTAAGACAAGGGAAAAGCTTCATTTATTACAAAACCGGCGAACTATACAAGATTATTCCTTATGTAAAAGGCAAACGACAAGGACAAGGCTTTGAATTTAATCGCAAAGGTCTTGTTATTAGCCTGATAAAATTTAATAACGATTTATTATACGATAAAGAATACATCAACAGAAAAGATGAAAAAGACCAGAAACAAGGCTTTTGGAAGACTTTCTATGATAATTACAGCTTAAAAACAGAAGCTTTTTACAAAGACAACCAATTAGACGGTTTGGTAAAATACTATAATCCAAGGAAAAAACTTATAAAAGTTGAAGAGTATAAAAACGGAAAATTAGTTCAGGAGAAGTCAAAAGAAGCAGATAAACCCATTGTGAAAAAAGAAAAATATCCCAATGGAAAATTAAAATTCCAAGGCGCTTTTAAAAATAAAAAACCAGTTGGAATTCAACGTTTCTATAAAGCAAATGGGAGGCTTGATTCGGCTATTGAATATACCGAAAATGGGATACTCAGCGGCAAAGGGAAAACCGATACGCTAGGGCGAAAAAATGGTTTATGGCATGAATATACACCGGATGGAAAGCCCGCAGCCAAAGGAAGCTATCATAAAGGAAAACGACAGGGAAAATGGAAATTTTATTATCCTAATGGTAAAATAGCTCAAAAAGGGGCTTATTCTGCTGGTAAGCCTACCGGAATTTGGCAATGGTATTTCCCCGATGAAACACTACGACGCAAGGAAGAATATATACGTGGTTATGCCGATGGAACATCAATTGAATATAATCAAAAAGGGGAAATTATTGCGCAAGGGCAGTTTTTAGAGGGTGAGCGTGATGGTGAGTGGTACTTTAAAAATGGTGATATTACCCTAAAAGGAAAATACGACAATGGATTACGTGACGGTTTGTGGCAGTATTTATACAGCGATAGCACCCTTAAATTTGAAGGAACTTATTTACAAGAAGAACCCGATGGCTGGCACAGGACTTACTATCCATCCGGAAAAATAAAATCGGAAAAATACTATTCTATAGGACGACGTGAGAAAACATGGCGCTATTATTCCTCAGATGGTATTTTAACCACAACAATTGTATATAAAAATGATGAAGCTGTGAAAGTAGATGGCAAAAAAATTAAATAAAACAGGCTTATGCCTGAAATATTTAGTTAAGACACACAGAGATTAATTATATAGTGCAGATGAAGTGAAAGCAAAACCCCTTGGGTCTCATTTGGCGTAGAAAATTTTAGAACAATTTTCACTATCTACACCCAAAATATTTTTCTATTCACCAAAAAAACTATATTTTCTAATGTGTCTATGTGGTAAATATAAACGAATGAAAAATGGATGAGTCCAGTATAAAAAGGTGAATTTGTATCAAAATCGGTCGGACGGCTTCATTAATCA
>CAYQXT010000260.1:0-5872 GCA_964421365.1 uncultured Bacteroidaceae bacterium | reverse complement strand
ACCCGTATTGGTTCAGATAGCCAAAGAACCTATTTCTACCAAGGGGCCGCGTATCAGTTCCGAAATATCCATTGCCGGCAGGAATTTAGTATTGCTCCCATTTTCGACAAAAGTTTCTGTTTCGCAAAAAATAAAAGGAAGAGAAGAACGCGAGCGTTTGCGCAGTTTAATTCAGAGCATTAAGCCCCATAATTATGGTGTAATTGTTCGTACGGTAGCCAAGAGTCGCAGAGTAGCTGTTCTTGATGCCGAATTACGAGAACTTGTTCAGCGCTGGGAATTGGTAGCCCTTGAGCTAACCGGGAATAAACCTCCTAAACTTATTTTAGGGGAGCTCGACAGAGCCTCAGCTATTATGCGTGATTTGCTAAATCAGTCTTTTGCGA
This sequence comes from uncultured Bacteroidaceae bacterium, assembly GCA_964421365.1. Lineage (GTDB taxonomy): Bacteria > Bacteroidota > Bacteroidia > Bacteroidales > DYOH01 > CAYQXT01. The sequence goes on along the minus strand of CAYQXT010000260.1, from coordinate 5,486 downwards.
ATATTTATGTGAATGATGAGAAAGTTTATCGTGAGGTTAAAGATTATATCGGCTCTATTGCTCCCGAGCAGCAGAAAATCGTAAAACTTTATCAGGGTCGTGCACCTATTTTTGAACAGTTTGGTATAACCAAGCAAATAAAGACATTATTCGGCAAAACAGTTACATTTAAAAACGGTGCCTATCTGATAATAGAACATACAGAGGCCTTGCACGTTGTAGATGTGAATAGTGGTAACCGAACCAAAAATTCTGCGGATCAGGAAACCAATGCATTAGAAGTGAATATGGCTGCTGCCGGGGAAATTGCCCGACAGTTACGTTTGCGCGATATGGGTGGTATTATTGTGATTGATTTTATTGATATGCATAGTACCGAAAATCGTCTGAAGTTATATGAACATGTCAAAAAAATAATGGCAAGCGATAGAACGAAACATAATATATTACCATTAAGTAAATTTGGCTTAATGCAGATTACGCGCCAGCGGGTGCGTCCCGAATTAAGTATTGAAACAAGCGAATCATGCCCAACCTGTAAAGGAACCGGTAAGATATCACCAAGTATCCTACTTTCTAAGGAATTAGAAAATAATTTGAATTATATTGTTGAAGATATTAATGTACGGAAAATAAAACTTAAAGTACATCCTTATATTCATGCATATTTAACAAATGGTCTGATTTCTATGCGATTAAAATGGATTCTGCGTTACAAAAAATGGATTACAATCAAACCAGAATGGTCGTTTTCTATTCTGGAAAATAAATTTTTTGATGAAGACAATGAGGAAATTGAATTCTAATTAGTCTTTGTATATATATATATAAAAAGAGGTTTTTTTATGGAAACCTCTTTTTTTATGTATATTATCTAAATTTTAGAAATATATAATATTGATAATTTGTATATTACGTAATATTTTTGATTTTTTTTAAAAAAAGTTTTGCAGGATTAAAAAAGTTTCTACTTTTGCGATGGGTAAGTCTTATACGGCCAGCTCCCGTTGAACTCCCCCAGGTCCGGAAGGAAGCAAGGGTAGGCGGTTGTAGCGGTGCGATATAAGTAGCTTACCCACTTTTTATAAAATAATTATGGGTTCAATTATTTCTTTTCAGCCAATTTATTCTGCATTTTTACAGATACTATCTTTTTTTATCTCACTACTCATGCGTTTTCTAACTATTTATTAATATACATAATATGAAGTTTTTTATTGATACAGCAAATTTAGAGCAAATAAAAGAAGCTCAGGATTTGGGAGTTTTGGATGGCGTAACCACCAATCCTTCGCTAATGGCAAAAGAAGGAATTGCCGGCGAGGAAAACATAAAAAATCACTATAAAGCGATATGCGGAATAGTAGATGGTGATGTAAGTGCCGAGGTAATTTCTACGGATTACGAAGGTATCATTCGAGAAGGAAAAGAATTGGCTGCACTGCATCCGAATATAGTTGTAAAAGTTCCGATGATTAAAGATGGTATTAAAGCTATTAAGTTTTTTACCGAAAATGATATTCGAACCAATTGTACTTTGGTCTTTTCGCAGGGGCAAGCTCTCTTGGCAGCCAAAGCAGGTGCGACTTATGTTTCTCCTTTTATTGGTCGCTTAGATGACATTTCTTCTGATGGCGTGCAGCTAATTTACAAAATTGTAGAGATGTATAATTATTATGGCTACGGAACCCAAGTTTTAGCTGCTTCTATACGTCATACCCAGCATATTTTGCAATGCGCTGATGCCGGAGCAGACGTAGTTACAGCGCCATTAAATGCTATTTTAGGATTACTAAAACATCCCTTGACAGATATTGGATTAGAAAAATTTTTGGCCGATTATAAAAAATTAAATGGATAATTTTATGATTGTTATTAAAAAATGAGAAGGAGTTTTAATCGGCTCTTTTTTTGTTTGCACACTATTTACGAGAAATAAAAAGATTATGAAATTATATTTGATATTAAGAAATAAATTTTGTATGTTTGCGAATAGTAATCGCCAAGCATGAACTTTATAATCAATAAATTAGCATTATTTGCTGGAGTCTTTTTATTTCTTTTTTTTACGGTAGAAAAAGGGAAATCACAGCGTAAAAGTGTATTAGACAAATATTCCTCGGTATTAAAATCATCTTCAGATAGCTTACGCCTGATTGCCTTAAAAAAAATTTGCTGGGAATACAGGGATAGTAAACCAACTTTGGGAATGGACTATGGTTTGCAAGCTTTAGAAATTGCCAAAGAGAAAAAATGGAATTTTCATATTGCCGAAATATATAATTTTTTGGGAGTTATAAATAGAAATGTGGGTAACTACGATAAAGCCTTAACTTATTATTTTAGATCTTTACAGGTTTATGAGGATACGGTACAAAATTTTCCACACGCTGCCTCTCTTAATAATATTGGGAATTTATACTACCGTATGGGTTTTTATAAAGAGGCCCTACATTTTACCCGATTAGCATTCAACATTTTTAAAAATATCAATTCGCCTTTGGGAATTGCTTATTCGTACAATCAGTTTGGGATTATTTATCAGGATATGGATAGTCTGGATTTAGCTCAGTACTATCATACTAAAGCACTTTCAATCCGATTAAGAATAGGACAGCAAAATGGGATTGCAACATCCTATTGGCATTTTGCCGAGATTTATATTTTGAAAGCAAAATATGCAGAAGCTAATTTATATTTGAAAAAGTCGATAGATGTCTATAAATCAATTTCGAGTATCAATGGGGAGGCTTCATGTTTGTTAACATACGGTCGTTTGGCATTTGCTCAAAAAAGTTATAAAAATGCAAATATTTTTTACGAAAAAGCCATTGTTTTAGCCAAGCGGATAAATGCTCCGGATATAGAATTAAAAGCACTGGAATGGCTTAAAAAAATCGCCTTAATTTTAAATCAGGATCATCTCGCCTTAAAATATTTTCAGGCCTATACCAAGATTAATGATAGCCTGCTGAATGTTCGTTTTGGATTTCAACTTGCCCAATTATCAAAAGAGATAGAAGTAGAGAATAGACTTAAAATAAAGAAATTAGAGGCAGATCAGAAATTAAAACTCAGAGAAAGTACTATAAGAGAGCAAAAAAGTGAGATTTTTTTGATTTCTGCTTTTCTTTTTGTAGTGTTGGTTTTGCTTGTTGCAGTACTGTATTATGCCAGAGCCTTACGCCGCTCTTTGAAATATATGGCCGAACAAAAAGATGAGATTCAGGATAAAAACGAAGAACTTCGACAATTAACCGAAGAAATTAGAGCACAGGCCGACCAGTTGGAAAGGGCTAATATCGAATTGGAAAAACTCTCTATCGTAGCACGCGAGACAAATAATGCCGTGATTATTACCGATGAGAAACTGGAATTAAGTTGGGCTAACGAAAGTTTCAGTCGTTTTTATGGCTTATCTCTCGATGAATTTAAACGTCTCAGAGGGGATACTCTTTATGACGTAAGTGCGAACCCCGAGATTCATAAATTAATAGATTTGGCGATTAGCTCCAATCAAAGTGTACAATATTCTAATGAGTATAAATTCAGAGATGGCCATTCTTTCTGGACTCAAACGGCATTGACTCCTATCGTTTCTAATACTGGAGAATTGCAGAAGATGATTGCCATTGATTCGGATATATCCGAGCTTAAAGCGGCAAAAGATAAAATAGAGTTTCAGAATAAAGAGATTACATCGAGTATCTCTTATGCTGGGCAGCTTCAAAAGGCTCTTTTACCCATGCCCATATTTATGGATGCTCTTTTAAATGAGTATTTTATTTTATATTATCCCAAAGACATTGTTAGTGGCGATTTTTATTGGCTAACACGCAAAAGAGGAAAGAATATTGTTGCCGTAGCCGATTGTACGGGGCATGGTATTCCCGGAGCCTTTATGACAGCACTCTCTATTACGCTACTCCGAAATACGATAAGTAAAACCCAGTCGGATAAACCGAATATCTTGTTGGATGAATTGCGGCTTAATTTGATAAAAACCTTGCATCAGCGCAATAAGGAGGGAGCTTTAAAAGATGGATTTGATATTTCGTTGGTTTATTTTGATCCACGTACTTATATTTTAGAATATGCTGGTGCCAATCTTCCGATAGTTATTGTCCGTAATCAAAAAGCAAGGCGCCTGAAACCAAGCAAAATGCCAGTTGGTGTTTATGATAGGGATAATGAGCCTTTTGTCTTGCAGGAGTTTCAGTTACAAGCAGGGGATATGGTTTATATGTTTAGTGATGGTTTTGTTGACCAATTTGGAGGCGAACGAAATAAGAAATATATGCGCAAACGCTTAATTAGTTATTTTGAGCATATTGCTGATTTAGGAATCAAGCAACAAAAACGGTCTTTATCAAGAGAGTTTGTTAGTTGGAAAGGGGAGAATGAACAAGTGGACGATGTGCTGGTTCTGGGTTTCAGAGTATGATTTTGCGTATTAAATGATTGGCTTGTTCTGCCAATATCGAAGATAGATAAAAGTTCTCTAAGTGGGCAGTTGGCTGTCTCCATACGCTCAAACATGATTTTAAAATCTTGCTCCATATAGGGGAGAAGCTCAAAACTTATATGAGCGGGGGGCTGGAATTCCTAAGAGGCTTCCATTTACTATCACCGCAAAAATATTCTGCATCTCTTTAAATTCTATTTCGTGAATTTCGGTTGCTTTTTCGCGATTAAATTGGTCAAAAGCCTTCCAATGGGATTTAATTTTTGGCTAGATTTTTATGAGTTTTTATATCTATTTGTGTTTCTTGTCGAATAAAATTAGTATAATTTAGATATCAAGCAAACTTAATCCGTTTAATTTGTTCTATTTTTACATTTTGTGGGGCTTTATGCTACCTCTATTTAGTTCTACAAATTTCCGAATTCCTTCGTATAAGATAATAAGTACAATAATAATTACAATAGTGTTGGTGAAAATTAAAAGTTTGTTACCAGCCTTATAAAAATCTATTTCATTAATTAGGCTTGCCCAAAGGGTCATGGCTGCCATGAAAATTGCAGGTAGCCCGGCTACCAGCCATTTGTATCCACCCTGATTTTTAAGATAAAGAGTTATGACAATCAGAGATAGAGCTGCGAGGGTTTGATTTACCGCACCAAATAGAGGCCAGAGCATTAAAGCTCCCGAACCAGAAGCTCCTGCCGAGAAAGCTAATATAAGAGCTGTTATAACGGCAAAAGCTGTACTGATATACATATTGTCGAACCATTTTACTTTCAGATTAGAGAAAAGTTCGGTGGTGATGTAGCGTTGGATGCGCGTGGCCGTATCGAGTGTAGTCCCGGCAAAGGAGGCGACAAATACGCCCATAATGGCTAATGCCCATGATTTAGGGATACCAATGGTTTGAATCATATTGGCTGCACCGGTTACAAAAGCTCCTAATTTAGAACCTAGTCCTTTGGCAGCTGCCCAACTGGAATAGTGGGCTGTCCAGGCAGTAGTTCCGGTTAAGGTATGC
>CAYQXT010000259.1:0-5879 GCA_964421365.1 uncultured Bacteroidaceae bacterium | reverse complement strand
TAAAAACCGGTCGGACGAATAGATTTATTAAAACTGTAAAAATAGACAGCTCACTTATAATTGATTGATGAAGCCGTCCGACCGATTTCGATGCAAATTCACCTTTTTATACTGGACTCTATAATATTTTAAAAATATTTCACTTTTTCTATTTCAGAATCCTCCAAAACAGCTATTTCAGTGAGCAAATTATTAGCTAAACTGCTGGCTCCTATTCTAAAACAAGACGGACTAACCCAAGCATCGCCTAAATTATGTTTGACAACTGCAAGATATCCTATGGCCTCTTTTCCGTTTGAAATTCCTCCAGCAGGTTTAATTCCAACTTTTTTTCCGGTTTTACTATAATATTCCTGAATGGTTTGAGTCATAACATAAACGGCTCCTAGAGTAGCTGCTGGTTTTTCTTTTCCGGTAGAAGTTTTCAAGAAATCGGCACCCGCTTCCAAAGCTAAAATACTGGCATCTCTAATTAGTTGAGGATCATCCAAGATTCCACTTTCGAGAATAACTTTCAAATGAGTCTCACCGCAAGCTTCTTTCATGGCCTGTATTTCATCGAAGACTTCCTGATATTTACAATTTTTCATTTTACCAACAGAAATTACCATATCAGCCTCTTTCGCACCTTCTTTAATGACTCTTTTGGTTTCAGCAATTTTTATTTCTATAAAAGTCTGAGCAGCCGGAAAGCTACCAACAACAGAAGCGATACTAACTTTTGGAACTTTCAAATATTCTTTTACGGTTGGCACCATAGCTGGATACACACAAATAGCGGCAACATTTGTATAATCCGGAAAATGGTTATTAAAATCATTCACTTTTTCAACCATTGCCCTAATTTCTTCCACAGTATCTATTGTATGCAAGCTGGTTAAATCAATAAGCGAAAAAAGTTTTTTCAAATTTTTTACAGTATAGAAAGATTCTGTTTTAGCTAAAAAATCGGAAATTTTCTTTTCTATAAGTCCACGTGATTCTACGGGGTTGTAGCGTTCTAAAAGTGATTTCATACCCTAAAAATTGGTTCGTTACTAAATTTTGTTTGTCAGAACAAAAATGTCATTGCTTAAGAATAAACATGCTGCAAATTTACTTTAATTTTTCATTATTCAAATGCCTCTTAACATCACGAAGTGTTTTTTTTTCTAAATTTTTCGTTAAAGCTTCACTTAAATCAATTCCTGATTGATTGGCCAGACAGGTTACAACAAAAATCACATCGGCCAGTTCATCAGCCAGGCTCTTGTCCAAATCACTCTCTTTTGACGATTGCTCACCATATTGGCGGGCAATTATCCGGGCAACTTCTCCTACTTCCTCTGTAAGCAAAGCCATATTTGTCAAATGATTAAAATAACGAACCCCTATGGAATTTATCCATTCATCCACTTCTGATTGCCATTCTTTTATGGTCATAGTATTAAAATTTTATTTAAAAATAATATACAAATTATTCACTAAATAGAAAATTTAGCTATACATTTGTTTGCAATTTTATCTGAAATAACAAAAAATGAACAAAAAAATTATTCTTTGGGTAGGCATTCTTTTAGGTATAATTATCTTTATGATAATAGCAAAAAAAGCCGGATGGATAGGAAATTCATATCAATTAAAGGTAGCAACAGAAAAGGTTCAATATAGAAAAATCGTAGAAATAATAACGGCAAACGGAAAAATTCAGCCTGAAACAGAGGTAAAAATTAGTGCTGATGTTTCCGGGGAAATTGTCCAATTAAAAGTAGAAGAAGGCGATTCCATAAAACAAGGCGATTTACTTCTGCGGATAAAACCAGATATCTATGTTTCTACGGTAAAAAGAGCAGAAGCTGCTGTAAATAGTTCAAAATCAAACTTTGCGAGTTCAAAAGCCCGTATGGCACAGAGCGAAGCACAATTCTCACAAAAAGAGCTTGCATTTAAAAGAAGTGAGAAGTTATGGAAAAACAAGACCATTTCGGATGCTGACTATGAACAAAGTAAAGCGCTATATGATGCCGCACAGGCCGATGTAAATGCCGCCCACCAATCGGTAAAAGCAGCCGGCTTTCAGGTTAAAAGTGCCGAAGCATCTTTAGACGAAGCCAAAGAAAATCTTAAAAAAACAAGTATTTTTTCTCCAATTAATGGAGTTGTATCTCAGCTAAATGTTGAATTAGGCGAGCGAGTAGTAGGAACAATGCAAATGACCGGAACAGAAATTATGCGTCTCGCCGATTTAAACAAAATGGAAGTAAAAGTGGATGTAAATGAGAATGATATAGTACATGTAGCTGTGGGTGATACAGCCAATATAGAAGTAGATGCCTATCTTGGCGATATGTTTAAAGGCATAGTTACTGAAGTAGCAAATTCAGCTAATACACAAGGTGTTTCTGCCGAACAAGTAACCAATTTTGAAGTTAAAATCAAAATATTAGCTCAGGCCTTTGCCAAAGCAAGAAAAGCCTATCCCAAAAATCGTTTTCCCTTTCGTCCCGGTATGACAGCAACCGCCGATATTGAGACTATGGTGAAAAATCATATTCTGACTGTTCCTATTCAGGCCGTTACCACACGAGCCGACAGCACCGGTAAAACAAACCTCACAAGCGCAACGGGCTCCGTTGAAGCCAACGTATCTGATGCAAACACTGATAAAAAACAAGAAAAAGAACTAAAAGAATGTGTTTTTCTGTATAAGAATAATAAAGCCCTCCTACAGTGGATAAAAACAGGGATTCAGGATAATTTATACATTGAAATTATTGAAGGTTTAAAAGACAGCACCGAAATCATTTCGGCTCCGTATAATGTCATTACCAGAAAGTTGAAGAATAATTCAAAAGTAATGAAAGTATCCAAAAGAATATTATATAAATCAGAAAAATAATTAAATTTAGCGCATGAATAAGACTGAGCGTTTTTTAAAAGGTATCCATAATTTTATTTACCACTTTGGCTTGGATATTAGTTTAGTAAAAAAAGAAGAGCAAATAAATGCAATAGCCTATAATTCTATAGAAAATGCCAATAAATACTGGGAAAGTCAGAAAGCCAAACAAGAGTGGGACAGTTCAGAATACAAAGAATTTTACAGATTACTGATTGATGCCATAGAAAAACATAAAATTCCTCTTGAGAATAAAAACTGGGCAGATGTAGGCTGTGGCAGCGGTACTTTACTACTTTTTTTAAAGGCACGCTTCAAACCCAATTCTATCAATGGATTTGAGATGGCAAAATCGGCTATAAAAATAGCAAAAAAACGAATTCCTGAAGGAAATTTTGAAGTTTATAATTTATACGAAGAGCCTACAGGCAAACAGGATATAATTTTTTGCACCGAGGTTTTGGAACACCTATTAGAACCTGATGTAGCTATTCGCAATTTACAAAAGCGAATGCACGATGAGAGTTACCTAATTATCACTGTTCCCAATGGAAGAAAAGATACTTGGGGCGGCCATATAAATTACTGGAGTCCGGAAAGCTGGAAAATGTTTATTCAAAAAAATGTGAAGGGGAAAAAATTCATTACAGGAAAATTACAAGAAAGAGCTGTTTATGCACTAATCTATGGAATCGCCTATCATTAAATAAAAAATGAAAATAGTTCATATCATTAAGTCAGATAGTATAGGAGGAGCATCGGTCGCAGCCATGCGCCTTGTAAAAGCACAACGGGCAATAGGACTAGAAAGTGAGATGCTGGTTCAGCAAACACAGACAGACAAGCCTTTTGTACATAGTACGACCCATTCTGAATTCAAAAAGAAAATTAATTATTACCGTTTGGGCTTAGAAAAATTGCAATTTTTAAGAAATGAAGTCAGTCCAGAGCTACGCTTTGCCTTTTCCACCGCTAATACTGGCGAAAATATTCATCGTCACCCCTTAGTCCTAAATACAGACATCATTCATCTACATTGGTTTAATCAAGGATTTTTATCACTTGCTTCTTTGCGAAAAATTGCCCGCTTGGGAAAACCCATTGTCTGGACATTGCACGACATGTGGGCTTTTACAGGAGGCTGCCATTATGTAGGCGCTTGTAACAAATTTATGGACGAATGCCTTGATTGTCAATACATAAATGGAAACAAAGAAAATGATAAATCTACGACCATTTTCCGACGCAAAAAAAGGATGTATAATTCCGGAAATTGGTATTTTATAGCCCCCAGTAAATGGATGAAAAATCAAGCAGACCAGAGTGTGCTAATCACACAATTTAAAGTAGAAAATCTACCTAATGCTATTGATTTAGACAAATTTAAACCCGCAGATAAAAAAGAAATCCGACAGAAGTTAAACTTACCCACAGATAAAAAATTAATTTTATTTGGAGCTATGAATATTGCCGAAAAGCGAAAAGGCTTGCACTACTTCATGGAAGCCCTATATTTACTAAAAGAAAGACAAATAAAAAATGATGTGGCGCTAGTAATTTTTGGGAAATCTAACTCTTCCCTACTCAAACAACTACCTTTTACCACTTACGACTTAGGACTTATCGAAAGAGAAGAGGAATTAACCGAAATATATCAGGCGGCAGATTTATTCGTAATTCCCTCATTAGAAGATAATTTACCCAATACGATTGTAGAAGCTCATGCTTCAGCATTACCAGTTATTGGTTTTGATAATGCCGGAATAAGCGAAATGATTCATCACGAAGAAGATGGCTATTTGGCTACTTATAAGTCTGCCGATGATTTAGCCGTAGGAATTTACTGGATTTTATTTGAAGCAAATTTAAAAAAATTATCAAAAAATGCCCGTATCGCAGCAGAAATAAATTACGAAGCCAAAGATGTAGCAAGAAAACACAAAGAATTTTATGAAAAAATTTTGAATGACCAATTTTAAAATATACATGGATAAGCTTTTTTTAGTAGTTAAAATAATTTATTTACTCAAACCGGATAACAAACAGAATATAAGAATCATAGTATAAAATAAATTTACACAGCTCCTTAGTATTCAAATTAAGTTTTATTTATGCCCAAGATTTCCATAATTACAGTATGTTATAACGCCGAAATATATATTGCAAAAACCATAGAAAGTGTTTTGTCGCAGACTTACTCCAATTATGAATATATTATTGTCGATGGTGGCTCAAGCGACAAAACATTATCTATCCTAGAAAACTATAAATCAAAAATAGATAAGCTAATTTCCGAACCGGATAATGGCCTTTACTATGCGATGAATAAAGGAATTAAATTAGCTCAAAGTGAATATATTATTTTCATAAACGCAGGCGACACCTTTCACGCTTCCACAACGCTCGAAAATCTCTTTTCGTCCTGTCGGAATTCAGATGTTATTTACGGCGACACTTTAATCACCGATGAAAACTGGAAAGTAAAAAGGAAAAGGCGATTAAGACCACCAGCAAAGCTGAAATATACAGATTTTAATAAGGGAATGCTGGTTAGTCATCAGGCATTTGTGGCCAAGCGCAGTTTAGCTCCCTATTTTGACACAAATTATCGCTATTCTGCTGATTTTAACTGGTGCGTAGAGATATTAAAACGGGCGGAAACAATCTGTAATGCAAGTATTCCGATAGCACATTTTATGGCGGGTGGTCAGACAAGTAAAACTATCCTTCCTGGCCTCAAAGAACGCTTTAGTATCATGCTCAGGCACTATGGATTTTGGAGCACTTTATACAGTCATTTTTATATAGTGGGACGATTTTTCATAAAACACTGATTATGATACACAAGCAGGTTAATAATTCCCATAATTAAAATTATAGGCTAACAATAGGATCGTCCTACGGACTTGCGAAAAACATCAAAAAATGTGTTTTTTTAAGCCCGATAGGGCGACCTCTTGTTAAACCATAGCGGAAGCTATGGTATTAAAAAAAACCTCAT
>CAYQXT010000258.1:0-5973 GCA_964421365.1 uncultured Bacteroidaceae bacterium | reverse complement strand
AAACACTTAAATACAATTTTTTACTAATTCCGAGTTTTATCGGACAACAATGTTTCTATTTATAAAAGGGATGAACTTTCATCAGTTAAAAAAGTATGAAGATTCACAAATACTTTTTAGTCAACTAAAACAGATTGACCCCGATAATGATTTATATAAAGAGTAGTATGATTCAAACAGGAAGTGGATACTTCTGAAGAAACTAAACATAATAGAATAGAATTAGTGTATCCTTAATACTTCTTTCAAATATTTAACAATCCTTTATTAAACTATGGCAAAATGATAGTTTACAAATCGAAATATCATTAAAGTTTAGTACTCAATTTTCTTTTTTGTTGTATATTTGGAAAAATTTAAAAAATCATCCCATGAAAAATCACCTCTTACTCCTGATGCTTTTTTCATTCTCTTTATTCTCCTGTAAACCAGACAATCAAATTGACACAAAAATCATAGGAAATATCACCGTTGATCTTGATGCCAACAAAGCAGTGGTTCGAACTAGGGAAGCACTGATAGGCAACCTAATAAGCGATGCTTTTATGGCTTATGCCAAAGATTCATTACACAAAAATCCCGCTTTTGCGTTAATGAATGGTGGGAATATACGCTTTAATGAAGAAAAAAGGCCAAATGGAATTTATCAGGCCGGAGATTTTACAGAGAATGAAGTAAATGAAATTTTATTTTACGATGGAACGCTCTATTTAATACCCATTACAGGCAGGCAATTAAAAGAGATACTGGAAAGAAGTGTGTCTTCATTACCAACCGAGGCCAAAGGTTGGTTTTTGCAATGTTCTAAAGAACTACAATACACTGCTGATTTAACAAAGCAGCCACAAGTTTTGGACGAAACAAATCCAGATACCCTTAAAATTAATATTCACGGAGAGAGAATTACATCCGTAAAAATTAATGGGCAGCGATTATCATCCGATTCTACTTATACCGTACTTATTAATAGTTATCCCGGCAATGGCGAAGATGGTTATGTAACTCTCGGCAAAATAGATGCTTCAGAAAAAAAAAATATCAACGATTATAGACAAGCCCTGATTTATTATTTAAAAAATTATTCACCCCTTACACCGAAAAACGAAAAACGAATTACGATATATCCTTAAAAGACAAAAGTAAACAAAACTACTAAGCCATGGAGAATTCTGTTTGTTGCTAAAGAATAAATCTTTCTCAAAATTTAATATACAAATAAATATGCTAGTGCTTATTAATGAACGCATGACTTACTTCTTCAAAAAGTGAAATAAATTTTCTTTCAATAACCAACTTATCTTGATAAAAATTTTATAACTTTGAGTAGATTTACTTGAGTGAAATTATGAAACCATTAATTCCAGTTCTTGTGAGGATAAAATTTTCAATTTTTGTTTGTTTGAGTATTCTTATAGCAAATACTTCTGTATCGTTTGCACAAACAGATACAACAGATCTATTTAGTTTATCGCTCGCAGAATTGATGAACATAAAAGTAGTAACTCCCGCACAAAAAACGCAAAAAATAAATGATGCACCTTCTATTGTGAGTGTAATCACAAAAATAGAAATTCACAATCTTGGTGTTAGTACGTTGATTGGCGTACTCAATTTTATTCCGGGCATTGAAACCAGCATAGACTTATTAGGAAATTACCGCGTATCTATCAGGGGTGAACGAAAGGCTGGGAATATTCTTCTTCTCATTAATGGACATCCTTTAATTGATTTTTATGACGGGACAACAATTTATGATATTCCTGTGGAATTTATAGACAGAATAGAAGTTATCAGAGGCCCGGGCTCGGCACTTTTTGGTACCAATGCCGTTGCCGGTGTTATAAATGTAATTACAACTAAAAAAAGTAGAAATATTAGTATTTCTGCCGGTACACATGAAAAGATTAATACTTTTTTAAATTATAATATTTCAAAAAACCAGTTTAACATGAGTTGTAATGCAGGCTACTCGCAATCTAAAGGAGCTAATGTCTTTCCCTATACTCCCCCCAAAGACTCCTTAAATAAATCAAAAACAAACAGATGGTCTAAAAAATATTATCTGAATACCAATATTGATATACATCATCTAAAAATTTCTTTTTTTGAATTATCCAACAATCATGGCCCATGGATAGGTCCCGAGTATGTTCTGGCTCCGGATTCCAAACTTAAGCAGACACATCTTCGAGGCGACATATCCTATACAATTGAGGTCAATCCCAAAATAACAATCACTCCTAAAGTATATTTTGATTATATTCAACATGACTATTTCATGCAGGAAAGGGCTGATAATTACAACTATCTCGGAAATATTTTTACCGATGGACCAATTACAAAAGAAAATTATACCGGATTAGTAAAAGGAGCTAATATTCAATCGAAAATCTCATTTTCGGAACAATTAAACTTAATTACCGGTTTGCTATACGAAAAGCTGTCAATGATAGACTACCATTTAAGCAGAAATTATTATCTAATAGGAAATAGTTATCTTGGAAGCTTCACAACTAAGATAAGTGATAGCATCGAAACAGAATTAAACCAAATTGGAAAACAAAGAGAAATAAAAGCAAGCTATTTTCAATTTGATTATTCTACTAAAAAAATAGGAATAACGGCTGGAATACGTTATGACCTATACAGTGATTTTGGACAATCTATTAATCCCCGATTGGGTTTGATATATAAACCTTTCAAAAAATTTAATCTAAAATTCTTATATGGGAAAGCATTTAGTGCACCCACTTTCAAAGAATTATACGATTTAACGACCGCTCATGACAAGAATGGAGAAATAGGAAACCCAGACTTATTAGCTGAATCAGTTCATTCGGCCGAATTGGGAATGGAATTCTCATTTAAAAATATTATCACCCGATTTAATACTTTCTTAATCTCAAATAAAAATATCATTGGCATATACGATCCCGAAGGAGGAGGAAAGGTAGGAAAATATGAAAATATCGGAAATACCCTTAGCTTAGGAGGAGAATATGAAATTTATTATTTTATGAAACAAAAATTAAATATTTTTGCTAATATATCTTATTTCCGAAAAACTTTTTCGTGGAATAAAAATAACACAAACATCCAGCAAGGAGATATTAGCTATATAGAGAATAGAGGCGATAAAGTATTAAGAAACATCCCCATGCTTCGTTTAAATGCAGGTCTGAATTTAAATCCTTTCAGGCAGCTAAAAACTTCATTGGCCGTTTCGTTTGGTTCTAAAAGTGCAGCCAATAACCGGAATGAAGTTGAAGGCACCAGATATGTCAGTATCTCTCCATATATTCTTGTAAATATGAATATTAGCTATGTGAAGCAAAAACTTCTACTCAAACTTTCTGCCAATAATTTAGGGCCTATAAAACATTCCGACCCAAATGAATCTACCGGGATTAACTTAATTGGAAATCACGGAATGGGACAACCAACAAATACCATTCTATTTTCTTTTGCCTATAAATTTTACAGATAAAAAAATAAGTGGTAGTCTATAATAACATACATAAACAAATACAATACTTTACAAAAAACAAAAAAAGGGGTAGAACTAATCATACTATTTTGATTTTAATGATTTAGTTGATTCATTATTTTCGGCTGCGGTTTTATTCATTTTTTTATAAGGTGCAAATAATTCTCTAAATTATTTTGTTTTTAATTTCATTGCGAGTACTTTTGAATTTGAAATAAATCATGGCGCAGGAATCACAATTTTCATCTATAAATCAAATTCTTAGCGCATATAAAACAAAAACAATGAAAAAAATAATTATTCCGGTACTGGTATTGAGCTTGCTTTTTGCCTTTTCGTGCCAAAAGCGAAACACGCAGATGAAAAAAGAAAAATTTGAAGCAAACAAACCCAATTTCTCTAAAGGCGTTCTTACGCCCGAAATACTCTGGACTTTTGGCCGCTTAGGCGAATTCACGCTCTCACCAGATGGCTCGAAGCTTGTTTATGTAGTTAGCAATTATAGCATCAAACAAAACCGCAGCAACAGAGAACTTTATCTTATTGATATGCGCAGCGAGAAAATCCAGCAATTAACGAAGAATCAAACAAATGAGTACAGTCCACAATGGCGACCTGATGGCGAGCGAATTGCTTTTTTAGCTCCCAAAGACGGTGTAATGCAAGTGTGGGAAATGACACCCGCAGGCAATAACCTCAAAGCGATTACCAATGCCACCACCGATATTTCTACCTATAACTATTCGCCCGATATGAAAAAATTATTCTATACCCGCGATGTTAAAGTAGGAAAAACCGTTCAGGATGTTAACCCCGATTTACCTCAAACTACTGGCAAAGTAATCACCGACCTAATGTTCCGCCACTGGGACACTTGGGAAGACGAAAACTATTCGCATATTTTTGTAGCCAATTACAATGGACACAACGGAAAAGTATCCAAAGCCATAGATATTATGCCCAACGAAGCCTACGATACGCCAATGAAACCTTTTGATGGCGCAGAAAATATTGCATGGAGCCACGATGGCAGCAAATTAGCCTACACCTGCAAAAAAATGGTCGGAATGCAATATGCCATAAGTACAAACTCAGATATTTATCTCTATGACTTAAGCACTAAAGAAACCAAAAATTTGTCGGACGGTATGAAAGGTTATGATAAAAATCCAGTCTTTTCGCCCGATGGCAGTAAAATAGTATGGGAAAGTATGAAACGTGCCGGTTTTGAAGCCGACAAAAACCGAATTATGGTTTATGATTTTAGCACGGATAAAACCACCAATTATTCAAAAGATTTCGACCAAAATGCTACTTCTTTTTCTTGGAGTACCGATGGCAATATGCTCTATTTTATTAGTGGAATTAAGGCCACTTATCAGTTATATAGCCTGAATTTAGCAGATAAAAACTTTACCCAAATTACAGTTGGCGACCATAATTATATGAGTTATCAAGTAGCTGGAAATTATGCCATTGCATCGCGCCAAACTATGTCGGCTCCTACTGAGTTATTTAAGGTGGATTTAACTTCAGGTGAGCAGAAACAGCTTACTTTTGTAGATAAACCAATTTTAGACAAAATAAAATTCGGAAAAGTAGAAAAGCGCTGGATAAATACTACCGATAGCAAAAAAATGCTTACTTGGGTCATTTATCCGCCCAATTTTGACCCCAACAAAAAATATCCAACCCTATTATATTGTCAAGGAGGCCCACAATCTGCCGTAAGTCAGTTTTTTTCCTATCGCTGGAACTTCCAGATAATGGCAGCAAACGGATACATTATTGTTGCTCCCAACCGCCGTGGCCTACCCACATTTGGACAAAAATGGAACGATGAAATAAGCAAAGACTACGGAGGACAAAACATGAAAGACTATTTCAGTGCCATTGATTCTCTTGCCAAAGAACCCTTCGTAGATGCCGACCGCTTAGGAGCGGTAGGAGCTAGTTATGGAGGCTTCTCCGTTTTCTGGCTTGCCGGACATCATCAAAAACGCTTTAAAGTTTTCATTGCTCACGATGGTATTTTCAACTGGGTAAGTATGTATGGCACCACCGAAGAACTTTGGTTCCCTACTTGGGATTTAGGTGGCCCCTACTGGAAACCCGAAGCTAAAAATTGTTATGGTGATTCACCACATCTGTTTGTCAATAAACTACAAGTGTTTCTGATATTGAAATGAATCTGATGAATATACATCCTGTGAATGGATGGCAATATTAACAGATGTGTCAGGTTTTAATTCGCAGATACAAAATGTAGAATTCTGACCTGGAACAGTTCTGCACCCAGAAAATGAATGATCAGATGCTCCGAGCTGGACTGATACCAGACACTAAGTATAGCCAAAGCATACAGATTTTGTGTTTTCATCGAGCAAGTATATCATTTTGTAATAACAGTACATGATAAGGTTCACATGCCACCAGCTGGATGTGTCACAGATTATTATTTCCAAAAGGATTTATGTGAACTTATG
>CAYQXT010000257.1:1901-6042 GCA_964421365.1 uncultured Bacteroidaceae bacterium | reverse complement strand
GTGCACAATATCTCTTATTTCCTGATATTGCGTGGCGAGTTTAGCAGTGGTTGGGGGAGCATTATGATCTAAAACCACAAGTAATTGTTCAGGATTGGCAATTTTTTTACCTCCCATTTTTGCAAATGTCTTGCGGATGCTTGCTGTGTTGTCGTGCGTAAGCACTATGTCCGGTTTTTTGAAAACGATAGTACTTCGCTCGGCTCCTAATATTTTTTCAACAAATGTTTTTGCTTTCATGATTATTTCTTTTTGGCAAATTTAGGCTTAATAAAGAAATTTGAAAAATCATTATCAACTTTCTTTAAAAAAGTTTTTTAGCTTAATTTTTTATTTTACAGCGTTTAAAATATCTACGATATAAGGCTTCAGGCCGGCAAAAAAGAATTCTACGGCAATAACCATCACTATTAAGCCCATTATTTTCATAAGTACTTTATTGCCGGTATCACCTAATATCTTTATAACTTTGGAACTACTACGCAATACTAAATAAGTGATTAAAATATTGAGAAGTATACTAAAAATTAATACTATTTTAAGAAGTATACTATGGGCATCCTCCATTAATACTATAGAATTGGTAATAGCGCCTGGACCGCATATCATCGGAATTGCAAGGGGTGTAACGGATATATCATTAGAATACTCGGCTTCGGCTTGTTTGCTGGTTAGTTTTATTTTGGAGAGACGTGCCTGAAGCATGTCAAAGCCTACCATGAAGAAAATAATCCCCCCCACAATACGAAATCCAGCAACAGAAATACCAAAAAACTTAAATAAAACCTGCCCTAATAGAGCAAAAGCTAATAGAGTAAAAAAGGCTATTATTGAAGCCTTTCCTGCTACTTTTTGGCTCGCTCTGGCATCCATACCCGAAGTCATACTCATGAAAACAGGAATGATACCAAGCGGATTCATTAGCGTAAAAAAAGAAGTAAAATATAGGATAAATTGAGTTATAGCTTCGTTCATATTTTTTGGTTGCAAAGGTATAAATTTTAAATTGTTAGCTCAATTTTTTGTTACCTTATATGATATTAAACATACATATTCCTACCTTAATGTCTTTTTTATTAGCAAAAGCTTTTGTAATCTTGCAGAGTTTTAGGAATGGATATTTATTCGATTATTTTTAAATTTTTAATACTATGTCAGAAAAATCAGAAAATTTTATTGCTCAGGAAAATAACTTTGGAGCACATAATTATCATCCTTTGCCGGTTGTTTTAGACCATGGCGAAGGTGTGTATGTCTGGGATGTAGACGGGAAACAGTATTTTGATTTCTTATCTGCTTATTCAGCTGTTAATCAAGGTCATGTTCATCCTAAGATTTTGAATACGATGATAGAACAGGCCAAAAAACTAACCTTAACATCACGTGCCTTTTTTAATTCTGCCTTGGGAGAATATGAAGAGTTTGTAACTAAGTATTTTGGCTACAACAAGGTTTTGCCTATGAACAGTGGGGCTGAAGCCGATGAGACAGCTATAAAATTAACACGAAAGTGGGCCTACAAAGTAAAAGGAGTGCCTGATAATGAAGCAAAGATAATTGTTTGTCAGAATAATTTTCACGGACGGACTACTACTATTGTTTCCTTTTCTACTGATCCTACCGCTTACGATGATTTTGGGCCTTTTACTCCCGGATTTATAACGATACCTTACAACGATTTGGGTGCTCTGGAAGCAGCTCTAAAAGATCCTCATGTTGCCGGTTTTTTGGTTGAGCCCATACAAGGTGAGGCCGGAGTAATGGTTCCTGATGAAGGATACTTACATAAGGCGTATGAGATGTGTAAGGCAAAAAATGTTTTATTTATTGCCGATGAAGTGCAAACAGGTATTGCGCGTACTGGTAAACTTTTAGCTTGTCAGCATGAAGATGTTCGTCCGGATATTTTAATATTGGGGAAAGCATTATCCGGTGGATTTTATCCCATTTCAGCCGTTTTAGCTGATGATGATATTATGCTGACTATCAAACCCGGCGAGCATGGTTCTACTTTTGGGGGTAATCCTCTGGCTGCAAGGATCGCTATCGCTGCTTTGGAAGTTGTCAGAGACGAGAAATTAGCTGAAAATGCCGAAAAAATGGGCGAAAAATTCCGTGCAGGTTTACGGGAGATAAAATCAGATATGATTTCTCTTATTCGTGGCAAAGGATTACTAAACGCTATGATTATTGAACCAAAAAACGGACAAACAGCATGGGATGTTTGTTTGAAAATGCGTGATAACGGTTTACTAGCCAAGCCTACTCACGACCATATTATCCGTTTTGCCCCTCCACTGGTTATCAATGAAAAACAAGTTGATGAGGCACTTGATATTATTAAAAAATCTTTGGCTGATTTTGAATAAGCCAAAAATAATAACTAATTTAGAGCTGTTTCTTCAAAAAAAGAAACAGCTCTTTTTATATACAAAAGTTATGGTACATATTTTTGAGGCACAAATTACTGATGCTCCCCTAATCGCAGAGTTTCAAGTCGCTATGGCTTGGGAGAGTGAGTGCTATAAATTAGATAAAAAAAAAATTGATGCGGGAGTTTTGGCTGTATTTAAGGATAAGGCAAAAGGAAAATATTTTGTGGCAAAAAACAATGTGAACAAAACAGTTGCTTCATTGTTGGTTACTTATGAATGGTCGGATTGGCGAAATGCTTGGGTCTGGTGGATTCAGTCGGTATATGTAGTACCCGAATACCGAAGGCAGGGAATTTTTTCTAAACTGTATGACCACATTAAGAGTGAAGTAAATAAAAGTAGCTCCTTCGTTGGGATAAGACTTTATGTAGAAAAGGAAAATACTAAAGCAATCGAAACCTATAATGCAATGGCTATGAATGGTGAGCATTACCGCTTATTTGAATGGATGAAATTCTGAATAATGATTAATGCTAAATTCTGTTTACTGCTAAAGAATAGAGTTAGTTTTCAAAAATGTACTAACGATTTACGAAAGCCAAATAAGGGATAAAAAAAATAGGGAAATAGGGCTGTAAGTACTCCTAAAAAAGTATTCCTTTTTAAACGATGGCTAAGTTGTATATTAATTTTAAACCAAAAAAATAGATTTACAAATGGGAGAAGTAAAAATATAAAGTTAAAAAAAGGCCTTGAAGTGGAAATTTTACATAAAATATAAAGATTAAAAAAAGGAATAAGAGAAAACCAGCCATGCTCCTTACAACTCTCAAAAATTCTCCATAAACCAAATACTAAGGCAATAAATATGCTAATACTAAAAGCCTGAAAATACCAGGTTGATTGGATGAGCAAACTTAAGCAAGCAATTGGTTCTACCTCCATTTTAATTTGATTTTAATCTAAGTTCAAAAAGCAAAAGTAATTTTTTTATACTGATTTTGCTAAAAAATTTTTGTTCGGGATAAATTCTATTATTTTTGCTGTTCAAAATCATTTTTAACTATGAGTGAAAATAAAAATACGAATTCGGAGAGTAGTAAGCATGAAAATATTGAATTGCACGACCTACTTATCAAGCAACATTCATTGCTATTGCAGCAATACGAGACAATGACTAAATTGCAGCAGCAGCAAAATGAAAAAGAAGATGAAATAGATTTAACACGTTTGATTCCTAAATTCTTACGTAAGAGAGAGAATGAGCATTCAAATAATGAGGTACTTTCAAAAAAAGATAAGACCGTTTTTAAAGGAGCAAAAAAAGGACTGAAATATTTTTTCAATCTAATGCTTAATTATTATACTACCGGTATTAAACGATTCTCGTTTATCGTATTGTTCCTCATTATCCTCTCCCTATCTTACGGAACTTATGTCTATTTCACAGCCGATAAGCTTTACAGCTCACAAACAATCATTGATTCCGGCAGTTTAGACAATTCCTTTTTTAGCGGATTGGTTAATAATCTTGCAAACTTAGCCGAGTCGGAGAGTAGTGCAGAGTTAGCTCGTAAATTAAATATTTCCGAAACACAAGCTAGCCTTATTACTGATTTTAAATTTGATGTTTATGAGGATTATAGTATCGAATTACAGAAAGAAACAGACTCGACAAAGCAAATTTTAGAGTATCCTTTTTTCACAATAACGGCTTTTATTAAAGATAATTCGGTGCTACCGATACTAAATAAATCCTTATTTGC
>CAYQXT010000257.1:0-1891 GCA_964421365.1 uncultured Bacteroidaceae bacterium | reverse complement strand
GCCTATCTCAATAATAATCCTTACGTGAAACAAGGACGAGATATTAATAAAGAGATATTAAGCCAGTCGATTACAAAATTTCAAGCACAAATAACTTCTTTAGATTCCTTAAAAAAAGCAGTTATCGAAAGAGTAAGTCGCAAGAATGAGAATAATAAATATTGGGTAAAACAAAGTAGTGCTGCCGGTGGCGGTATAATTCTCTCGCAAGAACAGCCCATGGAAATGCAGCCTATGACCCCTTTTGATAAAACTTTTGAAATACAGAAAAAGGAACTTAAGGCTAAACAACGCCTTCTTAAATTAGACAATGATTTTAAAATTATTGATGATTTCTCAGCTGTCGAAACCCCTGTATTTCCTCGTTTACGTAATATCGTAATTTTTAGTATTTATGGATTTCTCATCGGGTCATTAATTACTTTCCTTCTAATCTTATTTTTCCCTAGCAAGAAAAAAGAAGCCTAGAAAATAAGACTTAGAGAATAATCGGAGTCTGAATTTTATTCTAGCCTCCGATTATTTTATTTTGTACCTTATCATAATTTTTAAAAATTAATATAATGAAAAAAAAAATTGAAGCTTCGGAATTAATCATAAGAGAAGATGGAAGCATTTATCACTTAAATATTCGTCCCGAAGACATTGCTGATACTATTATTCTGGTTGGTGACCAAAATCGGGTTCAAGTGATTTCCGAATATTTCGATTCGGTAGAAGTACGCAAAGAAAATCGCGAGTTTGTTACACATACCGGAATACTTAATGGTAAAAGATTAAGTGTTGTTTCGACAGGAATTGGTACCGACAATGTCGATATTGTGGTAAATGAATTAGATGCCTTAGTCAATATTGATTTGGAAAAAAGAGTACCCAAGGATGAACATAAATCTCTTAGATTTATTAGAATAGGTACTACTGGTGCTTTGCAGGATTATCTGGAAATAGATAAACCTGTTTACTCGCGATATGCACTTGGTTTTGATGGATTGATGAATTTTTATGCCGGAAGAAATTCAATTTCGGACTTAGAAATGGAAGATGCATTTAAAAAGCATGTAAGCTGGAATAAATTATGGACTACTCCGTATATAGTAAAAGCATCTGATAGCTTATTTAATCTTTTGACTGGGAATAATGATTCAGGAATTACTATTTCTGCCCCTGGATTTTATGGCCCACAAGGCAGAAAGTTACGTCTTGATTTGATGGAGCCTGAATTAAATTCCCGATTATCTTCTTTCGAATATAATGGATTGAAAATAACAAACTATGAAATGGAAAGTTCTGCTATATACGGTTTGGCACATCTTTTGGGACATGAAGCCGTAACTGTTTGTGACGTTATAGCAAACCGCCTACGTGGTGAGGCTTCAAAAGATTATCATCCCTCGCTTAAGAAAATAATTGAAGATGTATTGTCTAAATTAACAGATTAGAAATGGAAGCCTCCGAACAAAAAGCACTTTTTCGATTATTGGAAGACAAGGATCCGTTAATTGTGGCTGCCGTAAATAATAAAATTACAGAGCTGGGGCAGGACGTATTGGAGGCTTTGTTTATTCTCTCTAGGAACACAAAGCATGAATTTGTTAAAGCAAGGGTGATAAAGCTTGCTGATAAAATTGTTGAAGAACAACTTATTGACATCTTTGACAATTTGGCACATACTAATTTTGAGGATTTAACACTTATTGCTTTTTGCTTATCTAAGATAGAAAATGCATTTTTGAAAAAAGAGGATTTTTTGACAAAACTTAACGTTCTTAAAAAGCAGATGATAAGTATTTTAAATTCTACTTGCACTCCTTTAAATAAAGTAAAAGTATTAAATCATATTATTTTTAAAATCAACCGTTTAAAATATCAAAAAAAACAGACTACCGCTTCC
>CAYQXT010000256.1:0-6110 GCA_964421365.1 uncultured Bacteroidaceae bacterium | reverse complement strand
TGGCTTATTGTTAAATAGCTTAAGACTAGGAGGTACCACTGGAGCATTAATGGGGCATAAAACTTCGCTGGCCGGTGGTTTTAATTTTAGGGCTAAGCGAGTAATTCCTTTTATACGTATAGAATATTCTTATACTACATTTTATCAACTAAATGCAGAAAGTAAACATTTGCAGGGATTAGAAATTGTACTGGGAATAAGAAAATGAAAAAAATGAAAAAAGAAATTAGATACCTTAGGCTCTATTTAAAATTCGTATATTACTATTTAAATTTGATTTTTTTTATCTTTTAAAACCCGCAGAAATGAAAAAATTTATACTTATTAGTCTTTTTTTGGTCGTTTCTACAAGCTCAAATATTTGGGCACAGGATACTCTTCCCAAAATGGATCTTTTTAAACTCTCTTTAGCTGAATTGATGCAAATTAAAGTGAGTACACCAACTCGTGTATCACAGGATATAGAGGATGTGCCGGCTACCGTTTATGTGATTACCCATGCACAGATAGAGCATCGAAATTACAGTTGTTTACGTGATTTGCTGGCAGATATACCCCAAATCGAAATTCAACGTCATTCGCAGGCCGAAGTTTCGGATGTTTTTACCATTAATGGAATTAGTGGAAACGAAAAATTTATCATCATGCAAGACGGAATCCGTATAAACTCTATGATTGGTACGGCCAATACCATAGGCGAAAGCTATACCTTGGAAAATACCAAACAGGTAGAAGTGGTTCTGTCGCCAGCCTCTGCTCTATACGGTGCCGATGCCTTTCTGGGCATTATCAATATTATCACTTTTAAAACTAAAAATTATCAGGGCATTCACTTACATTCTAATTATGGAATGTTTCAATCGTATCGTAATTCATTGATATTTAATGAGAAAATTAAGAGTGTCGCAATCAGTATGCTGGGAAAATATTATCAATCGGCCGAAGCATTTATGCCTCGCTATTATCCAGAGTATTATCGTTGGTATCATTTTTATAAGCAAACAGGGAAAATGGCTTACTGGACTCAGCCGCCATTACTGGGTGATACGGTGGATACCGGTATGGGAATACAAGATTGGGCACAGCCTATAAAATCCTATAATATGGCAGCAAAAGTTTTATATAAAAATATTGAAATAGGATATTCACAATTTTTTGAGCAACATTCTACTTCTTTCGGAAAATCCGATATTTATATCTATTCTATGAAGGCTTTATACGCAACTCAGTTGCAAAATTGGTATTTGAAAAATGATTTGCATTATCTAGATAACCATCTACAATTTTATACCACACTTTCTGCTCAGAATTATCGTTTATTACCCCAATCCTCTTACATCAATATTTTCTCTAATTATCAACCGGCCTATAAATACGAAAAGGGATTAACGCAAAAATGGGAAGAGCAGATTAATTATGTGATTAATAAGAATAATTTGTTAATAGGTGGATTCTCTTTTGAGAATATGAATGTTATCCCAATAACAAGCGATTTGCCCACTATGTACAATGAAAATAAATCATCAGAACAGCAGGATATTAATTTTATAGGAACAAATATTAAGGATTATACGGGAGCAAATTTAAAACGAATACAAGATATTTATCATTTAGATTATTGGAATTTTGGGTCTTATATGCAGTGGCAATCTATACTCTGGAAAAATATTAATCTAACCGCTGGCCTACGCTATGATTATAATTCAAGATATAAAAGCACACTAAATCCTCGTCTTGGATTGGTGCTAAAGGCCTCGAAAAAACTGAGACTAAAATTTCTTTATGCCCATTCGTATTTAGCCCCTTCTTTTTTTAAAGCTTACAAATATTATGGTGCTTTTTATCCGGTTCGCGACAGTTTAAACCGAATAACCGGCTTAGCCTCTTCTTTCTGGCATCTTACTAATCCCGATTTAAAGCCAGAGCGCCGTCAGTCTTACGATTTTAATCTCATTTATCAAGGAACAAAAGATTTTTTGCTATCTTTTAACTCATATTATGCACAGGTTGTTGATTTAATAGGGTTTGAGCGTATTCAAAATGGTATTTTTCATACCATTCCGGTTACACTCGTAGAGAGAAACGTGAATAAAGGAAAGGCTCAAACTTATGGTGCTACTATTCGGGCAGATGTCAAGCTACTATTTAGCACCGATAGGAATGCAAATGCTTTTATTGCTTATACATTTTCGGATGGAAAAATAAACAATAATACTTTGTATCTCAACGCAAGGCATACGATAAAAGCAGGTTTAGATATTAAATTCTATAAAAAAATAAATGTATATACTAAATTTATATATCGAAGTGCTGGTTATGCCTATTATTCTACCACCCAATTTCCGATACAAAATAAAGCCTTTTATCGCATTGATTTATCGGCTAATTATTTGTTCTTAACAAAAGAAAAATATAAAGTGAGAGTTTTTGTAAAAGTTTTTAATCTTACCGATAATCGTTATTATAACCTTAGCGATGATATTTCGTATATTATTCCACAAGACCCTATTCGCATTGATTTTGGACTAAAAATAGGAATAGGAAAATAAAGGGATTTCTGCCTTCTGTGGATAGTCCTTTTTTTTATCGGTACTTGAAAACGATAATTTTACCAAAATTTACTTCAATAAATCATTGTGTTGACTATTGCTGTTTATCTGTGGCTTGTTTTTTTGCATAAGAATAAAAAATTCTCGTCCTATTCTTGGTTTTATAGAATTATAGGCTTTCTCAAAAAAAATAAACCGGAAATAAGGGCTGAATAGTTGCTCATATTCTTCTTTTGTCCCTCCATAGGGTGGAAAGGAATTATTAAAATGATGCGTAAACCAGAGACCTACCAATTTCCCATTTTCGTCTAATAAATTGTACATTTTTTTTACATAATTTTCCCGAAATTTAGGAGGGAAAGAGGTGAAAAAAGCTTGCTCTACAATCAAATCATACCTCCCATCTGTTTTAAAAAAATCCTTATTAATTATTTGATTTTTAGGGAATCCGGGAAATCTTTTCTGAAAAGATTTTAGGGCTTCCTTTGAAAAATCAAGTACATAAATATTTTTAAAACCTTTTTTAAAAAGGTATTCTGCTTCGTAAGCATTCCCCGCACCCGGGATGAGAATTTTCAAATCTTGATTTTCTAGTTGGTCAAAATATTCTTTCAAAGGTGTAGAAACATAGCCAATATCCCAGCCAATCGTATTTTGTTTAAATTTTTGGTTCCAGTATTCTTTTCCAAATTCTTTTTTTTTATCTACTTTCATTCTTTCTCACCATTTTGTATTCAACAAAGCTTCCTTCTTTAGTTGTTCTTTATCTATGGGGACAACACCCGGCACTTCGCACACTAATCCACCTCCCAGATTGGATAAAGTAACCAGTGTTTTCAAATCGCTACCCACAGCAAGGCATAGAGCCGCGATACTAATTACCGTATCGCCGGCACCCGATACATCTGCTATGGCACGCTTTTCGGCCGGTAAAAAAATCTGTTCCTCCTTGCTAATGGCTACTATCCCTTTATCAGACAGGGTAGTCATCAAATATTTGAATTTATAAATACTTCTCATCCGGTTCATGGCATCAAACAGAATATCCTTTTGTTCGGGCTTAATATTGTGCTGTACTCCTTGTTTAAACTCTTTTAAATTAGGTTTAAACAGGCTTACTCCTCGATAGGCATTGAAATTTCGTTTTTTCGGGTCAACCAAAGTGGGGATCTGCGATAGATTGGCTACCTGAACAACTTGCTCTATCAAATTGGGCGTTATTACCCCTTTATCGTAATCTTCAAAAATAATGGCTTTCGGTTCTTTTTCTATAATTAATTGCTGAATTCTTTTTAGAAGACTGTCCTCAATGGCTTTAGATATCGAATCGGAGATTTCTTCGTCATAACGGATTAATTGCTGTCCTTGGCTAATCAGGCGAGTTTTTTCGGTAGTTATTCGTTTGGGACTAATAAGAATTCCCGAAGCAGAAAGTTTTTCCTTATCTAATAAGCTAAAAAAATCATCCGCTTTTCTATCATTTCCAATTACAGAGCACAATATGGGTTTCGCTCCTAACGATTTTAAGTTTAGAGCAACATTGGCTGCACCACCCAATCTCTTTTCTTTTTTTTGAATACTTAATATAGGTACTGGGGCTTCGGGCGAAATCCTTTTCACATTACCAATAATATAAGCGTCCAGCATTACATCTCCAATAACCAAAATCCTTGTATTCTCAAAGGTCGAGAAAAGTTTTTTTACAGTAGAAGTCTTCATTTCCCATTAATCTTTTTAATTTTGCTTTGCTATGTGAAAATCGGCTCATAGTTTAGCTAAAAAATTTGAATAAACGGCCAAATTTAGCTAAAAAATCAGACTTAAGCACTAAACTTCTGTTTAAAAAGTTATATTACCAGAAAAATAGGAGAAATAATCGTTGTACAGTATTTGGTCATTTATTTAAAAAGAGATGAAGTTTTTTAAAATATTTTTCATACTTAATATACTTTTATTTAGAAGTTTATCCTCTTTTGGGCAATTAGGAGGCAGAAGTGTTTATGATTTCTTGTCACTCCCTTATTCTGCTCAGATTTCGGCACTTGGAGGCAAGAACGTGTCTTCTCGAAAATCGGATATCAGTATGATTTACGAAAATCCGAGTTATCCAACTTATTCCAAACAGATTTTATCCCTTAACTATTCCCATTTGGCCGGTTCTATTAATTATGGATCTGTGAATTATAGGGTAGATAAAAACTGGGCAATTGGTATTCTGTATGTAAATTATGGTCGTTTTACCCGTGCCAACGAAAAAGCTTTTCGATTTGAGAAATTCAGTGCCGGAGAATATGCTTTTGTGCTGAATTATCATAAAAAAATTAGTCCGAAACTAAGCGTTGGAACCAATATAAAACCGATTTTAAGCTTTATGGAGCAATACAATTCGCTGGGGATTGCTTCAGATTGGGGGCTTTATTATAGCGATAGTTCAAAATTACTCTACGCAGGGATAGTTCTTAAGAATTTAGGCTTTCAGCTGATTAGCTATACCGAAAAAAATAATGAAAGATTACCCATCGAATTAACTATTGGAATTACAAAAGAGTTGGAACACGCTCCTTTTGCAGTATCGCTTACCCTGCACGATTTACAAAAACCAATATTGACTTATGTGTTGCCCCAAAGTACTCAAAATTTATTTGGAACACCTGCTACAGAAAATTCTTTAGTAGAAAAAATAGGGGATAATCTTCTACGTCATGTTATTCTTGGACTTGAAATTTTTCCTCAAAAAGCTTTCACCCTTAATTTAGGATATAATTATCAGCAACGTAGAGAATTAAGTATTACCACAAAATCATTATTTACGGGTTACAGTCTTGGTTTTCGATTAAACTTAAAAAAATTTATATTAAATTATAGTTTTAATAGTTATTTTATTCAGAGAGGGAATAATCAAATTAGTTTTTCATTTAATCCGATGACTTTGGGTTTGAGAAAACGAGGTACAATAATTGAATAACTATTTTTAAAGCTTAAGGATTTATTAACTTAGTAAGAAAATAATTAGTTATTTTTATACTTTAAAATTTTATCGCAATGAAAAAATATATTATCGCCATCTTGTTCATATCATTGAACTTAACGATGCTTGCACAAAAGAAAAGTATTACCATTGCATCGAATGGAAATACCATTGATTTGGATAAGGAAATAGCGGCCTATATTGGTACTAAATTAAATATTACGGTAAAAACAGTTGTTATCCCAAAAATCACAGTAATGACCAAAGCTTTTCAGCAAAATAAAGTAGATTTAGCATTTATAAATACTTTTGGCTATCTGCTACTTAGAAATAGCTTACACCAAAAAGTTATTCCATTGGTCGTTTATGGAAAAAACGGGATACCGGGTTCCTATACCAGTAGTTTAATCTCTTATAAAGGGAGTTCTGTCCACACCGTTAGTGATATTGTCGTACAGGCAAAAAAAATTAATTTTGTACTGGCAAGCCCTACTTCCACATCAGGTCATATAATTCCTCGCTTATTTTTACAAACTAAAGGAATTGAAAATATGGAATCGAGTTTCAAAAGTGTCAAATTTGCAGGATTTACT
>CAYQXT010000255.1:0-6111 GCA_964421365.1 uncultured Bacteroidaceae bacterium | reverse complement strand
TTCCATAGCTCCGATTTCCTCACTTAGTCAGACAGTGAATTTTTTATTATCAGATGTGGATGAGAAGGAAGATAGTATATTAATTGATAAAGAGAATTTTACAGATACCAAGGAAGCATTGAAAACGATACATTCAAGAAGTGAGGGACTCTTACATTTTGTGGAGACTTTTCATAGTTTAACAAAAATTCCGAGGCCTGAATTAAAAATATTTAACATTTCAATCTTATTTGAAAATATTTATCAAATTTTTAAATCAAATCTCAGTACCTATAATATAAGGTATGAAAATATAATTCAGCCGGAAAATTTGGAACTTTTGGCGGATATGGGTTTATTGGAGCAAGTACTTATTAATCTGATAAAAAATGCTATCGAAGCACTTAAAAATCATGATAACGCTATTATTAATGTGAGTGCAGGTATCAATCGTTTTGGCCAAACCGAGATAAAAGTAGAAGATAACGGGGCTGGAATTTTACCTGAAGTTCTGGAAAAGATTTTTATTCCTTTTTTTACCACCAAACAGGAGGGAAATGGAATTGGTCTGAGTTTGTCGCGTCAGATTGTTAATATTCATGGTGGTAGCCTAACCGCCTTTTCAGAAAAAGGACAGACGATTTTTACTATAACCATTTGAGGAATAAAGAATGAAAAGTGAAGAATGAAAAGTACTAAGCACTTCAAAATGTTCCTAAGACTTTTACATGCCATAAGTGGTGAAAGAAAAAAATTAAAAATAACTAAATATTTGATAATGAAAAAAGTAATTAATACAGCAAAAGCGCCCAAGGCAATTGGTCCTTACAGTCAGGCAATAGAAATTAATGGAATATTGTTTATTTCAGGTCAGATTCCGATAAATGCCGGCAGTAGTGAGATTGTTTCGGGCAAAATAAAAGAGCAAACTGAGCAGGTGATGAAAAATATAGAGGCTATTCTGAACGAAGCTGGATATTCTTTTGCAGATGTGGTAAAATCCACGGTTTTATTGAGCGATATGGATAATTTTCAGGGAATGAATGAGGTATATGGAAAATATTATGCTGAAAATCCTCCGGCAAGAGCTGCTTTCGCCGTAAAAACTTTACCTCTAAATGTCTTGGTAGAAATAGAAACTATGGCCGTAAAATAATGGTGAATTTTGTCTGTACCATGATTATAAGATTAGAAGATGAGCCTGATTTTTGAGAAATCTTGCAAATTTCTAAATCAAGAGAATCAAGGTTCAGCCTTTTTTATAATATCGGATTTTTTTTGTATTTTTATACAAAATTGGAAATTATGGATATTGAAATTAATTTTACAGATGAAACTTCCGATCAATTTAAATCAGATTTGTATCATTTTTTGAAAGATCACGAGGATGACAATCTTCAAAAGATAGATTGGATTGAGGGAAAGACTAAAAAAGGCGAAATGGGACAAGCGCCGGCTGCCGGTATTAGTTCTATTGTTGCCAATTCTCAGATAGCTTTTGTAGAATTTTTTAAAACTTTGCAGGTATGGCTTAAAATGTATGATAAGGATCTAATTCTGAAAAATCGCTTTGGTGATGAAATTACATTTCGAGGAAGAATAACTGAAAAAAGTATTATGAAATTGGCGGATAAATTTATTGGAGGAAATAGTGTGTCGGGAAAGAAAGTTACAAATAGAAAGAAACCTACGCATAAAACAAAGATTACTAAAACAAAGCCGGCGGCAAAAGTAGCTACTAAAACTACAGCCAAATTGAAGACAACAAAAAAGAGTGTTACCCCCAAAAAAACAGCAACGACTAATCGTAAAACGATAGCTAAAAAATAGAAAAAGAATTTTTATACTAAACCGCCATTAAAATGGCGAAAAAGATTTTGTTATTTCAGTTACAATCAAAATTTTACAAAAATATGCATAAAAATAGGTTAGCGATTCGGTATTAAAAACGTTTTTTCCACCAAAATTTGAGACGTTCTAAAATTTTATTTTCTTGTGCATTTCCGCCTGGGAAATAGAATTTTTCATTTTTCATTTCCGGCGGTAAATAGGATTGCTCAATAAAGTTTCCGGAGAATTCGTGAGGATATTTATAAGTACTTCCATAATTTAAGTCTTTCATCAGCTTAGTGGGGGCATTTCTTAAATGAAGCGGCACCGGTAAATTTCCTGTATTTTTTACGAAAGCCTGAGCTCTTTTTATTGCCGCATAAGTCGAATTACTTTTAGGCGAAGTGGCCAAATAAACAGTTATCTCTGAAAGAATAATTCTAGATTCGGGATAACCAATTACTTTTACCGAGTTAAAAGCACTTTGTGCCAAGAGTAAAGCATTTGGATTGGCCAGACCAATATCTTCGGCGGCAGAAATTAGCAACCTCCTAGCAATAAATTTCAAATCTTCACCTCCTTCAATCATGCGTGCAAGCCAGTATAGAGAGGCATCAGGATCACTTCCGCGTATTGATTTTATAAGAGCTGAAATGATATCATAGTGCATTTCCCCTCCTTTGTCGTAAGTTGCAATTTTTTGTTGCAAAAGTTCAGTTATCAATTTGTTATTGATATGAAGTGGATTTTGAGAATAAGAGTTTGTTACAAGGTCTATTATGTTAAGTAATTTTCGGGCATCGCCACCCGAATGCAGAAGCATTGCATCGGTCTGATCAAAAATAATTTCGCGCTTTGCTAATTCCGAATCATGTTTAAGAATGTAATCAACCAAATCTAATAGATCATTTTTTGATAATGCCTCTAATACATATACCTGACAACGAGAAAGTAGTGGGGTAATTACTTCAAAAGAAGGGTTTTCTGTAGTTGCACCAATAAGGGTTACAATTCCTTGTTCCACAGCACCTAGAAGTGAGTCTTGTTGTGATTTTGAAAAACGATGAATTTCATCAATAAATAAAATTGCTCCTTGATTAAAAAATTGTTGTTTTTTTGCTAATTCAATAGTTTCACGAACGTCTTTAACACCAGAATTTATGGCACTTAAAGTATAAAAGGGTTTATCTGTTAGCTTAGCAATAATTTTGGCTAAGGTTGTTTTGCCTACTCCGGGCGGGCCCCATAAAATCATAGACGGAATTTTTCCTTTGTCAATAGCCCTGCGTATGACAGTATTATCGCCTATTAAATGTTTCTGTCCAAAGTAAGCATCAAAATTTGTTGGTCGTAAGCGTTCTGCTAAAGGTATATTTCCGTTCATCCTGATTTTTTTCGTATATTTGGTATATAACTTGCACAAAAGTACAAAAATAGAGAATACTTATAAAATGAAACAGCTTAAACTTACTTTTAGCTTGGTTTTTTTATTTTTCAGTTTTGCTATATATGCACAAACAGCTAATATTGTGCCTAATAATAGTTTTGAAAAATATAGTTTATGTCCTCAGGATTATACGCATTGGAATTCAACTTATCGTCGGTTAACAGATAATTGGATATATCCGACAAAAGGTACACCAGATTATTTCAATAAATGCAGTAGAGGAATTGCAGGAGTCCCAAGAAATTTTGCAGGAACTACCCCGCCATATACGGGGAATGCATATGTCGGAATCGTTTCTCGTGGCAGTAGGAATAATTATCGAGAATATATAGAAGCGAAATTAACAGATAGCTTAGAAGCAGGAGTAACTTATTGTGTTAAATTTAAATACAAATTGAGCAGTTATTCGCGTTATGCCATCGACCGTTTGGGAATATATTTTAGTTCTACACAAATAAGACTTGACAATGATGGTTATCTAAATGTCGCTCCGCAAGTAACTAATTCGGCTGAAGTTTGGTTAGATAATAAAATCGACTGGGGCGAATTTTGTGGAAGTTTTGTTGCCAGCGGTAATGAAAAATATATTCTTTTGGGTAATTTTTATAGTGATGATTCTACCGAAGTGGTAGAAACAGACATATCTAATGTACACCCAAAGCGTGTTAAAGATTATGCCTATTATTATATTGATGACGTAGAAGTTCACGCCATAAAAGATTGTTATGTATGTAGTTGTAGCAAGGAGAATACCGTCGAAGCAGAAATTAAGGCCAAGCCAGTGTACCACTTTGGAGGTAACGATGGTTCGGCTGACTTAACTATTTTATATGGAGCAGAACCCTTTAAATATAAATGGTCTAACGGTGTAACAACTGAGGATGCTGAGCATCTAAGTGCAGGATTTTATTTTGTCGAAGTCACAGATGCCAATGGCTGTAAATATTCATTTGAAACCACAATCGAACAGCCCGATTCCGTCTTTGCTTCTGTAAACCATGGAAAACCCCAGCGCTTGAAAAATGTTCTTTTCTATTTTGATAAAACGGAATTTTTGCCATCTTCATTTAAGCAACTCAACAATTTGGTTTATTATATGCAAGATAACCCAACTATTAAGGTTAAAATTTTGGGTCATACTGATGAGCGGGGAAAAGGAAAATATAATTTGAATTTGTCGGAACGGAGAGCTAAAAAAGTGGTTGATTTTCTTATTGAAAAGGGAATCTCATTAAGTCGATTGAGTTACAAAGGATATGGAGAAAGCCGCCCGCTTACAGATGATAAGACTGAAAAAGGCAGACAACTTAATCGTAGAGTTGAATTTCAGGTAGAAAATTAATACTGCTAAAATATTAGTTCTGTATTAGGAAAATAGGATTTTATTTTATTCCGTTTAAGAGCCGAAATCCTAGTATTTCTTAAATCCAGAGATTTCAATTCTGGGCATTTACTTAATGTTTTTACTATTTGCATTATATCCAAATTTTGATTTGAGTTTAAAATTACAATCTCTAAGCTAGAACAATTGGAGATTTCCTCGGGCAAGGTAGAGATATTATTGCCAAACAAATCTATCTCTTGTAGATTTTTAAGCTTACCGATTGCTGGCGAAATTTGTTGAATTGCACAGGAATATAAATTTAATTTTTGCAAATTTTTCAGCTTCCCAATTCCAGTTGAGATATTGTATAAACTTCTATTGAAACTTAAATCTAATTTTTTTAAATTTTTAATATTCCAGACAGCATCTGGTATCTTGGTAAAACGGTTTAATCCTAATTTCAAATCCGTTAGATGGTCTAACATAGCCAGACTCGCCGGTAAATTTTCAAAGCGATTTCTTCTTAAATTAAGCTGTTGTAATAATTCTAATTGGTTGATATTTTTAGGAATAGAGCTTAATTTATTGTTACTTAAATCTAAAGCCTGTAAATTTTTAAAACTTAGTATTTCTGAAGGAAAATTAGTTAGTTGTTTGTTTGTCAATCGAATAATAAATACATCGGCAGGTGCAATAGTTGCTTCATCAAGAGAGTAAAATACTTTAGCTTCCATTAATTCTTCGGACGCCAAAAGTGGGGAACTTGGATTTATTAGTTCTTTTTCATTAAAACTGATTTGACAATTAGGCAACTCCATTCTAATTGCTGCTTCACTACTATCAGGCATTTTATTACTTCGGATGTCAAATTTTTCGAGATGTTTAAGTTGAAAGATTTCTTTGGGTAAACTTTTAATTTTATTATATGGTAAGTCTAAAACTCTTAAATTGGTAAGTTTGCCAATTTCTGGAGGGAGGGAACTTAAAAAATTGTCTTGTAAATGAAGTTCTTCTAAATTTTGTAAATCTCTAATTTCCGGCGGCAGGCTTTCTAAATCGTTTCCTGCAAGATACATGATTCGTAAATTTACTAAATTTTTGATCTCAGAGGGTAGTTTAGTTAAACCGGCATATCTTATATCCAATACAATCACATCATCGGGGGTAGCCAAAGCACTGTCCAATGATAAATATTCACCTTTACTTATTTGTGAATATCCCTTATTTACAATGAATAAGGAGAAAATAATAAAAATATATTTAAGCATTTTGATTTGTATTTATTTAGATTTATTTTTTGTAAAGAGTAATATATAATCATTAAAAATACGAAAAATGTGCCTAAGTCATGCAAATTTGGTGAAAAATATAATCTTTTTTTATGTTATTAGCACCAACTCCAGTTTCTAATGCGTAATATAATTAGTATAAAATTTAAGATTTGAATAATTTTTAATTTCTTGTCATTTTGTCAGGCTATGTAAGATCAATAAATATCAATGTGATAGAAATTTCTAGACCAACAGACAAT
>CAYQXT010000254.1:0-6118 GCA_964421365.1 uncultured Bacteroidaceae bacterium | reverse complement strand
AAGTCCGTAGGACGATCCTATTGTTAGCCCATAATTTTAATTATGGGAATTATTTAATTCTTTAGCATTTTTTTACTAGCAATGCGAGGAAAAGAAAAATTCATTCCAAGAAATAAACTATTATATTTAAAATCTCTCCATCCCTTTTGAAATTTAAGGTCAAAATTAATTTTCTGATCAAAATTAGTTTTAAAAATTATACGCTGAACCACAGGTTCATCTCCATTTTTCAAATAGCCAGAATATCCACCAATCTGATTTTTAAAAATTAGTTTTTTATATAAAATATCAGTACCTACACCATATTCCCAAGCATCATCCTGAGGATAATTAGGCAGATTAGTTTGCCAGACATAAAAACCAATCTGAGCATAAAACTTAAGTTTAAATGAATTATTCAAGTTAAATTGTTTAGAAGAGGAGAAATCAAAATAATAACCCGGCGCATCCGTATAACGAGCCGAAATCATTTTTCCGCCCGAAGCAGTACGCAAATTAATAGACAAAAGCAAAGATGGGCGTTTATATGTTTCTGTAAAAAGCTGAACAAGGGTAGCTATATTCAAATCGCCAGCAGCAAAACCCTTACCCGAACGCTCTCTAGCAGCGCGTCTATCTCGCACCAGAGTATCTGTTTTGTAATATTCCAAAGGAACAATAAAAAAAATCAGAGCCACATTTTTACTTAAAGGAATGCAGAGTTTATCCTCCAAATTTAGAGTTAAATCTCCGGCAATTTGCTGTGCTACAAAATTTTGAGAAAAGACAATATTCTGATTTATATTTCCGGTCTTAATCTCAGGTACAGGGAGGGCATTTGGCCCCATATAAGCCGGCGAAAAAGTTAAATAATTATACCACACGGTATAACCATTCCAATGATGTATCTCATTCCACCACATATAATTTTGAGCTAATATTTTCAGGGGCGAAAAAAGAATGAATACAAACAAGAACTTCCATAAAAAACTAAACTTTATAGAATTACGCATATCATAATAAAAAATGAATTTTTTAATTTCTATCAGAAGCCTCAAAGAAAAAACAAAAGTAAAAAGTAGAAAGGAAAAAATAGTTTTTTTAACAATAAATAGCATTAATCCTATTAATTTTGGTATTTTCGTGCCTTGGAAAATAAAAACTTATGAAAAAATTATTTATTTTAGATGCTTATGCACTGATATTTCGTTCACATTATGCCTTTATCAAAAACCCTCGTATCAATAGCAAAGGTTTAGATACCTCGGCTATTTTTGGTTTTGTAAATACTTTAGACGAAATTCTACGCAAAGAAAAGCCCACACACATTGCCGTAGCTTTCGACCCACCGAGTCCTACTTTCCGCCACAAAATGTACCCCGAATACAAAGCACAACGCGAAGCCACCCCCGAAGGAATAAAAATAGCCGTTCCTTACATAAAAAAAATACTTAAGGCCTACCAAATTCCTATAGTAGAAGTAGATGGTTTTGAAGCCGATGATTCCATAGCAACGATGGCTAAAATAGCTGAAAGAAAAGACTTTGAAACTTACATGGTAACGCCAGACAAAGATTTTTGCCAGCTCGTAAGCGACAAAATTTTTATGTATAAACTACGCAGAGGAGCAAAAGCACAAACAGTTTGGGGAGTAAAAGAAGTTAAAAAAGAATTCAGATGTGAAAACCCAATTCAAGTAATTGATATTCTAGCCCTTTGGGGTGATGCAGCCGATAATATAAAAGGAATGCCCGGCGTAGGGGAAAAACGTTCTAAAGAACTGATAGCTAAATATTATTCTTTAGAAAATATTTATAATCATTTAGATGATTTTAAAGGAAAACTTAAAGAAAATTTAATTAATTTTAAAGGACAGGTCGAATTTGCCAAAAAGTTAGTAAGCATAGAAACTGCCGTACCTTTAGAATTTAATGAGGACAAATTAAGCCGCAAAGAAATAAAGCAAAACGAGCTGAAGGAATTATTCAATGAATTAGAATTTAAAACGCTTGCCAACAAAATTTCACAAATAGGAAAAGTACAAAACGTGCAACAAACCACACTTTTTAATTTTCCCGAGGATGAAAAACAAGAAATAATTCCGCAATTTGAAACATACCAGACAACTGCACACGAATACATTACCCTGAACAGCAAAGAAGAAATTGAAAATTTTGCCAAAATACTAGCGACACAAAAAGAATTTTGTTTTGACACGGAAACTACTTCTTTAGACACGTTAAATGCAGAAATAGTAGGTTTGTCCGTGTCTTATGAAGCACACAAGGCTTTTTACATACCTTTCAGCAACTCACAGTCGGAAGCTACCAAACGATTACAAATACTAAAACCAATATTTGAAAATACAGAAAATATCAAAATAGGGCAAAATTTAAAATATGATATTCAAATACTTAAAAATTATAATATAAAAGTAAAAGGAAAGCTTCATGATACTATGCTAGCACACTATTTATTGCAGCCCGAGCAACGCCACAATATGGATGTTCTGGCGGAAAACTATCTGAATTATCGCCCAATTTCAATAGAAACTTTAATCGGGAAAAAAGGAAAAGCACAATCAACCATGCGGCTGGTTTCCCTAGCTCAAATAAAAGAATATGCCGCCGAAGATGCTGATATTACCTATCAACTATATCAAAAACTTATTCCTGAATTACAAAAAAATGGACAATATGAATTATATGAAAAGATAGAAATTCCCTTAGTAGCGGTTTTGGCAGACATGGAACTAAACGGCATAAGTATTAATTCCGAAGCTTTAAAAAACTATGCAACAGAACTACGTAGCCATATTTTAGAAATCGAAAAATCCATTTTTAAAGATGCCGGAATTGAATTTAATATTTCATCGCCCAAGCAATTAGGTGAAGTGCTATTCAAGCGAATGAAAATAATTGAAAAGCCTAAAAGAACCAAAACCAAGCAATATTCTACTTCGGAGAAAGAATTGCAAAAGCTCAAAATCAAACATCCGATAATAGAAAAAATACTGGAACACCGAAGCCTAAAAAAACTACTGAATACTTATGTAGAAAACTTACCACAACTTGTAAACAGCAAAACAAATAGAATACATACCTCATACAATCAAGCAGTTGTTGCTACCGGAAGATTAAGTAGCAATAATCCTAACCTACAAAACATTCCGATACGCAGCAGCGAGGGGAAAAAAATAAGAGCTGCATTTGTCGCCTCAAAAGAAGAAAATTTATTAATTTCTGCCGACTACTCGCAGATAGAATTGCGCCTAATGGCACATTTTAGTGAAGACGAGCATTTAATTGAAGCTTTCCGCGCCGGAAAAGATATACACCGTAGCACGGCAGCAAAAATATATCATATTGAGGAAAAAGAAGTAACACCAGAAATGCGCAGTAAAGCCAAATCAGCAAACTTCGGTATAATTTACGGCATTTCGTCCTTTGGATTAGCCGAAAATCTGGGTATTACGCGCAAAGAGGCCAAAGATTTAATTGACGGTTATTTTGCAGCTTACCCAAAAGTTAAAGATTTTATGGACAAACAAATTCTGCTTGCCCGTGAACAAGGCTATGTAGAAACACTTTTTGGACGCAGACGATATTTAAAAGACATAAATTCTCAAAATGGAATTATGCGCGGAGTAGCCGAACGGAATGCTATAAA
This sequence comes from uncultured Bacteroidaceae bacterium, assembly GCA_964421365.1. GTDB lineage: Bacteria > Bacteroidota > Bacteroidia > Bacteroidales > DYOH01 > CAYQXT01. The sequence goes on along the minus strand of CAYQXT010000254.1, from coordinate 2,470 downwards.
CGCCCCAATACAAGGCACAGCAGCTGATATTATTAAAATTGCCATGATAAACCTTCATAAAGCCATAAAAGAACAAAAAAGTACAACTAAAATGCTCTTGCAAGTACACGATGAACTCATTTTTGAAGCAAACACGGAAGACCTTGAAAGCGTAAAAAAACTAATAAAAGAAAAAATGGAAAATGCCGCTTCTCTATCAATTCCGCTTACCGTAGAAATTGGCGAAGGTGAAAACTGGTTAGAAGCACATTAATAATCGTGAATACTTAATTGTAAATTAGATTCAATAATTTCACAAAGCTAAAGTTAAAACAATGAACACAAACAACTTAATAAAAAAAAGATAAATATAACAAGTTAGAGATTTACACAAGCATAGTTTAGTTCTAAAAAAAACAGTTCATTATTAGTTTTAATTTTTCACAAAATGTCAGCAAAAAACGCAAAAAAGTTTAGAAAAATTTTCTCTATGTGCACGCTAAATATTTTTTTATACCGTGTCGGTATTGCATATTGTATGCTTAATTTTGCTCACCACAGAACGTCAATAAGTTATCAAAAAGCATTTACAAATTTCAGAAGCGGCTTAGTATTTATACAAAAACAACTATGTTTTCTAGTGTGTCCACTATGTGGTAAATATAAAAATATAAACAGATGAAAAAATTCACAGCAGTAATTCTGGCCGGTGGAAATAGCAGCAGAATGAAAACAAATAAGGCCTTTTGCAAAATTGGAGGTAAAATGCTCATAGAATTTTTGATTTCAACATTTGAAAAACGAAATTATAGAATTCTAATTAGCGGAAATAAAGAAGAATATACATTTCTAGATAAAGAAATAGTTGAAGATAATTACAAAAATATTGGCCCTTTGGCCGGAATAGAAGCCGGACTGAAGGCCAGCTCAACAGAGTATGTAATTTTTAGCAGTTGCGACACGCCTTTTATTGGACATCATCTTCTAAACAAAATTGAGCATTACGCAAAGAATTATGAGGTTATAGTTCCAAAATTAGGCGATTATTGGCAACCTATGAATGCCTTTTATCGAAAAAACATGCATCTATATGCAAAGAAACTAATCCTTAAAAAGCAAGCTTATCCTAAAGACCTGATTCGAAAAAGTAAATATAAAGAATTAGCAATTAATGACAGGAGAGAATTTTTCAATATAAACACTCCAAATGATTTAAGAAAAGCTCAGTCAATTATTAATCAACTAATTCTATAAGTAAATCATTATACATAATAAAAAATACAATGCCAGGCTCATTACGATTAGAAAATAACAAAACTTTATGGCGAGTAACAATAAACGGTTCTATAACTAATGACATACACTACTATTTTTTTAATAGATGATAAAAATAAAATAAAGGTTGCTTAAAAGATAAAATACAATGAAAATTAAATTCTACGGAACATTATTAGAGCTTGTTATGAAGCAGGAAATAGAGATTGACAAAAAGATAAAAAATTGCGCTGACTTAAAACAAGAACTGGAAAACAGATATCATGGATTATCTGGATATGCCTATAAAATCAGCCTTAACGGGAAACTTTCTACAAGTAATGAAAATATTACAGAGGAAGACGAAATAATTATTTTCTCCCCCATAGTTGGGGGTTAATTAGCCAAATTCAGTATCGGTAAATTTGTAAGAAATAAATTCAAAAGAAAGGAGTGTAACCTCATTCAAGGTTCGGCCGGATTCGAGCATATCTTCATCATCATCGGCGTAATACCACATGATTTTGATATCCACCCCTGCTTGAAATAATTTTTCCAGTCGCACAAAAATACGTAATAATTCCTTTACTGTTGCGGTATTAAGATATATGTATTTCAGCTCCAATCGCAGGACAGCATCAGGTAAATTACAATAATCTATCAGCCAATCCTGAATAGGCCGATAAAAACTTAAAGCATCCTCCATAAATGATTTACCCCGGATGTAAGTAATTTTTTTGTCAGCATTTAACAAAATTTCCGGCCTGTCCTGATGTGGACCTAAGCAATAAACTTTCATTAACTATGTCTAAATAATTTAGGAAAGCAATGTAAATAAAATTAGGAATATTAAAAAAGATTTTTAATATTTGTGAAAGAAAAATGTCATCCGAGAGGAGGGAAATAATCTCTAACGTTTTAGAAACTAATTCACCTTCCCTCCTTATCTCGTAATGACTGATCCCCCACGAACCAAAATCTTAATATCTGAAAAGAGTAATTTCTGATTTAATATGCCATTGAGCCCCCGAACTTCTCGGAGGTTCTCAATGACATGTTCCCCACGAACAAAATTTATGTTCTATATATCTTTATCCTTTGACAAAAAACAAGTTCCAATTCTTAAGATAAACTTATTATATAATGCAAATATAAAATAAGCTTTGAATAAAAAAAACTTTTAAAGGAAAAATTTAAAGTTTATTATTAATTAATTAAATAAAATAATTATAGTTTT
>CAYQXT010000253.1:0-6141 GCA_964421365.1 uncultured Bacteroidaceae bacterium | reverse complement strand
CAAAAAATGAAGGCTGATTTGTCTTATAAAATCAGCCTTCTATATTCGTTCTTATACTTAACTACTATTAAAATAGTGAAAAATATTTTGATATTTTGTTTCTAATCAGTAGATTACAATAATATGCATAAAAGTATGATGCCGATTCGGTATTAAAACTAAATTTGGTTATAATGCTATGCCTCTATATTTTTTTGTAATTTTTGGAATGCACTTTCGCACTGTACTATCAGATTTATTGTTATCTGTTTAATGGAAAGAATATCGTTTATCAGTTCAACTGACTGGCCTGCGCCCCAAAGATTTTTATAATTTCCGGGCTTGATAGATTTTTCTAATTTCTTCATGCCCCGCACCTGAACCAGCATCTTGAAATACTTCTTCGTTCGTGGATTTTTGGATAAAAGACGTTCAAAGAAATTTTGTTTTATTCCAATTTTTTTAGCATAAGGAGGATTAATTATTGCACTTGGTGTGCCAGAAAGTTTTTCTGTAAGAATAATATCTGTCATGTGAGAATCAACAATGGCTTTCTTATAATCATCTACAACAACGGCTTCTGTGCTGGCAATAAAACGGGTTCCCATAGAAACGCCATCAGCACCGAGTGATAATAGAGAGAGTATTCCAGCGCCATCGGCTACACCACCTGCTCCAATAACAGGAATGTCGGGAAATTCGCGTTTAAGAGCGGGGATAATTAGTTGTAAAGGATTAGAGCCGGCATGACCACCAGCTCCTTGGCCAACAGCGATTAAGCCGTTTGCTCCCTGGGATACCACTTTATTCGCATGTTTTAGGGTGGTTACATCGCAAAAAACGACCGCATTGTATGATTTAGATTGTATAATAGTTTCTTTGGGATTACCAAGTGAAGTAATATAAAAAGGAACTTTTTTTTCAATACAGATTTTTAGGTGTTTTTCGTAATATGGATTACTCCGCTGCACGATAAGATTTACACCATACGTTCCTGCCGGTTTTTCTTTGGCGATGTATTCGTTTAATTCGTCTAAAACCTGCTCTAATTCACCTTCATCTCTGTAATTTAGAGTGGGAAAAGTACCTATTATTCCGGCTCTCATTGCAGATTTCACCATCTCTGTAGTAGAAATTAAAAACATGGGAGCCATAATTACGGGATAAGGCACTTTTAACAGCCTAGTTAGTTCAGTATTGAATTTCATTCTTTATTCTTTAAATTTTTTATTTTCTTTACAAATCTAATTTTTTTTAGAAAAATACAAGGTATGCATAACATTTTTTTTCGTATATATTCTTTATCTGTCTTTATTATTGTGTTTTGTAGTTTGTCTTTTTCTCAAACAAAAATTGATTTTTCATCTGTTTCGGGTATCTGGAAGACAAGCAATTCACCTTATTTGATAGAAAACGACATAAAAATTGAGCGTGGGAAATCTTTAGAAATAGAACCGGGTGTAAAAGTAATTATTTTAGGAAATTATGGTATAAGTGTATTTGGAAACTTAACTGCTTTTGGAAGTCAACAGGATTCTATCCTATTTCATCCGGCTGACAGTGTCGCTAACTGGAAAGGCTTTATTATCAAACGAGATTATATGCAGATAGACGAAGATTCGGTTTTTTTCTATTATGCGGGATTTACCGGTGCTAAGCAAACGGATAATTTGCCTTTTGAGCAGACGGATTGGGATAATGGGGGGGCTTTTTTTATTAAAAATTACAATCGTGTACAATTTGTCCATTGTCGTTTTTATAGGAATTCCGCTGCAGGTGAAGGCGGTGCTATTTATATGCAAAATGGAGGAGAAGAAAGTCGAATAAAATTTTGTGATTTCATTGCTAATTCAGCTGGCGAAAATGGAGGTGCCATAAGTCTGAAACACGCGAACATAACTATTTTTTCTAATCAATTTTCAAAGAATGAAGCAGGTAATTCTGGTGGTGCAATTGCTTTAAGGAATGATAGGGCTAAAATAAGTTATAATATGTTAAGCCAAAATGAATGTGATGAAAATGGTGGGGCTATATTTGTTTTAGAAAATTCTAACACTCAGATTAATAATAATATTTTTCACAAAAATAGAGCTTTAATAAATGGTGGAGCCATCGCTTGTGATTTTCACTCTGAACCTTATATTTTTAATAATATAATACGTTTTAATTTGGCAGGAAAATATGGGGGAGCGATCCATGTGGATGACTTCTGTTATCCTTTAAATATTTCTAATAATCTAATTTATGCCAATCAGGCTACTACTGGCGGCGCTTTTTCAATATTCAACACTCAGGTTGGTTTTTTTGCAAATACAATTGTTGTTAATCATGCTTATAAAGCTTCCGCTTTTTATTTTGCTTCTTACGTACCCATTTTTTTATCGGATAATATTATTTTCTACAATAAATCGCAGAATGATAGTTATCAGATATATGTGGAAAGGAAAAGTTCCCCACCCTTTATCAATTATACTTGTTTGCAAAATGGTGAGTTAAGTATTTATATAAAAGACAGGAAGCTATTAGATGGAATGCTGAAAGATAATATTTCGGCTATACCAATGTTTTCTGACATTTCTAAACATGATTATGAACTCACACTAAATTCACCTTGTATTGATGCTGGTCCTCGAAATGATGCAGGAATGGTGATTCCTGTCAAGGAAATTACGGGGAAGGAACGGATTTATAATAAAATTATAGATATGGGGGCTTATGAATTTATTCCCGAAGACGAATTTTAGTCACACGCAGCAATCTACCCATACTAAATTTTTATTATCTAATATTTGTTCTCCATTAAATCTGTAAGCCACTAGTTTATGCTCTTTTGCAATACTATAATCCAGACAACAAACATTAGGCTTCAGAATTTTTGGTTCCTTCTGCATCCAATAATGGCCAAAAAAGACCGGTTTCCCTTCACGAGAATACAAGAAATTTGTAAATTTTAAGTTTCTTGTATTCACAGCGATATCAGGGATTTGTTCATTTTCATGGACAGCGATTTTTCGGTAACTCGATTGGTCAATGGAATCTGCCCACCATTTCACTCTAACCGACGGACGTTTAACATAGTCGCCAACTTCAAAAAACATCCCTTTGGGGAGCTTTAGTTCCAATCCTTTGATAGCAATATTGAGCGCATAAAAGAAAGAAGTTCCTTTTTGGGTACTCTGAATCAATCGCTCTAAATCAGATAATTGATTGTTCACTAATTCTGATTCTAAAACCGACATGGCCCATCTATTCCAGGTGGCGTGTACTGCCCTGAAGTAGCTATTCTCGATAAAAACAGGTAAGCGAAGAATCCATTGCAGGTAGTTATCCAGTTCTTTTTTTCTGCCCTTAAATTCAGCCATAGATTCTAATACCTGATAAATTTTATTTATACTATGTCTTCTCAGGTAGTTACCTTTTTTGTCTTTATTGAAAAAAGTAATTAAATTATACTCGTGGTTTCCCAGAAGTGCATAGGCACTTCCATTGTCGGTCATGGATTTAACTAGCTCCAACGTTTCTATTATTTTAGAGCCTCTATCTACATAATCGCCTAAAAAAACAACTTTTCTTCCCTGCGGATGCTGGTATATTCTCTGTCTTTTTTCGTAGCCTAATTTTCGTAATAATTCTTTCAGTTCATCGGCATAACCATGTATGTCGCCTATAAAATCTACGTTTTTTAGAGATTCAAATTGTCTTTGTACCATTTACTTTTTACTTCTGATTTTTGATAATTTCCTATATAATCCAGACTATCGGGAATCGTGTCGCTGACATGATATAAATGTTCATAATCTGAGCGGGAAAAATTATGGGAATAAAAATTCTCAAACTGGGCAATTAATGGTTCGTAAAAACCATCCTGATTGAAAATAACAATAGCTTTATCGTAAAATTCTAATTGCTTAGCTGTTAATGTTTCTGATAATTCCTCCAAGCTGCCAAAACCACCAGGAAGAGCGATAAATGCATCAGCTTTTTCTTGCAGGAGCTTTTTACGCTCGTGCATATCTTTGGTTATAATTAGCTCGGATAAAGAGTTATGAGCTATTTCTTTGTCTGCAATAATTTGTGGAATAATTCCTATTACATGCCGATTCAACTCTAACATTTTATCAGCTAGAACTCCCATTATTCCAACACTTGCACCCCCATAAATTAATGTATGGCCTCTTGCTGCCATTTCGGTAGCCAAATTACGGGCTAAGATGTAAAATTTTTGTTCCAGCATATCGCTGGACGAACAGTAAATACAAATTTTCATACGTTTTCTTTTTTTAGTAATCGAAACATAAACACCTATTTATAACGGCTTTTATAGAACTATGTCAGGGTTTAAAAGCCTCTTAGTTTAGGATACAAATCAGACTTGGTAAATTTAGTCAGCTTAATATTAATCTATGAGTCCAGTATAAAAAGGTGAATTTGTATCGAAATCGGTCAGATGACTTCATTAATTAATTGTAAGTGAGCTGTCTATTTTTACAGTTTTAATAAATCTATCCGTCCGACCGGTTTTTAGATCGAACTCATCTATTGAAAAAAAACTTTGTAGATTTAAGGCTATTACTTTTCTACTCATTTCCCTCATTTTTTTCTAGCTGTTTTAACGTCCGGTCTAATTTCCTTTTGAAATAGAGATAAGTTTGTTGCTGAGCTCGTACTCTGCGTGCTCCCTTAGGCCTTTCTATGGGGATGTTTTCCAAATTTTCACCAATCAAACGGGCTTTGGTGTTGTCTTTAAGCTGTATGGCCAGGTAGTCGAGCATCTCTTTTTTTATACTTTTATCGTAAACAGGAATGCCCGTTTCTACTCTCCGGTATAAATTCCGTTTCATCCAATCGGCAGAGGAAATATACATGTTGTTGTTTCCTCCATTATAAAAGACAAAGATACGCGAATGTTCCAGATAGCGGTCGACAATACGCCTTAGCCGAATATTTTGACTGTATGGCTTATAGGGTACTAACCTACATATTCCTCTGATAATAAGGTCTATTTTTACCCCAGCTAAGCTGGCTTCATATAATTTTTCAATCATTTTTGTCTCTTCAAGACTATTCATCTTCAGTAAGATATAGGCTTTCTCTCCGGCTTTTGCATTTTTTATTTCATTTTCTATTAAATTTTTGTAAGTGGTACGCATATTAAAATTAGGAACCAGTATGTTCTTGAATTTTATTTCTTTATTCAGGGTTTCCAAATAGATGAATAGTTGCTTCAGTTCGTCAATTAATTCCTGCCCGCTTGTAAAGAAACCATCATCGGCATATAATTTAGCCGTTTTTTCATTCAGGTTTCCTGTGCTCAAAAAGGCAAAACCTTTCCGGTGTGTTGCTTTATTTGTTCCTTTTAATAGGACAAGAGCTACTTTTGAATGGACTTTTATTCCAGGAATACTCGGAATTATTTTAACGCCTGCTTTGGCCATTAAATCAGCGAAATAGAGGTTTAGTTCTTCATCAAATCGGGCTTTCACCTCTACAAAAACAGTTACTTTTTTACCGTTTCGTGCCGCACTAATCAAGGCACTTACTACTGCCGAATTGCTGGCTACACGGTATTGCGTTACTTTTATTTCTTCTACTTTTTTGTCTACAGCTGCTTCGTTGAGGAAGCGCAGCACATAGTCGAAACTTTGATAGGGGAAATGCAAAATATGGTCGCGCTGCTTTATCGCCTCAAACATACTGTCGTATTGCATTAATTGAGGATGACGAAGAGGAGGCCATGCCTGCACCTCCAATTGAGGCTTGATAGGATTGGGAAGTTGTAGTAAATCGTTAAGATTGTGATATCTGCCTCCGGGTACAAGGTCTTCTTTTGAAAGATTAAATGCTTGTCGAATAAAACGTAGGCTTTCTTTTGGAATGGTTTTGTCGTATAAAAAACGTGCTGGGTCTCCGGTTTTACGTTTAGACAGCGAACGTCTGATTTTTTCGAGTAAATTCCCCTTAAATTCGTCTTCGATATTCAACTCTGCATCTCTCGACACTTTCATGCTAAAAGAGGAGTCTACAATAAAACCCGGAAAAATTTTATGGAGATTATAGCGTATCACATCTTCTAAGAACATGATATAGTGTTTATTGTCTTCTATATTTGGTAATTGTATAAAACGTGGGGTATGCGTAGTGGGAATTTTTATCAGGGCATGT
>CAYQXT010000252.1:0-6202 GCA_964421365.1 uncultured Bacteroidaceae bacterium | reverse complement strand
TAAGAAGAATGAAAAATGTAGAATACCTAATTTCGTTCTACATTTATATAGTATGCTGATTTTTTATGATTATTAAGATGTTTCTCTGAAAATAAATTAGCAGGTTGTTTTTTTTGAATTTCTAAGAAAAATTATGACAAAGAAAAATAGCAGGCGAATCTTTAGGATAACTTACTGCTAATCAAAATTTATCATAATAATTAACTAATCTGCGTACAAATTAATGAAAAATAGAACTATTTTCTATCGACAAACAGCATTCACAATTAATAATTTACAATTGCACAAAAACACCTTTATAAACAAATTTGGCAGGGCCGGATAACTCAACATTTATAAAGCGATTCTTTTCTATTTTGAACCGAACATTAAGGTTTCCGCCAAGGGCTTTTACCAAAATTTCAGATTTATTGTCAAAATATTTTTGACTGCTGGCAATGGCAGCCGCTACGATTCCTGTTCCGCAAGCCAGAGTTTCGTCCTCTACTCCACGCTCATAAGTCCTTATTTTAATGTGATTATTTTCTAATTGCACAAAATTCACATTTATCCCTGCTTCGGCGTATTCTGCACTGTATCTTATTTTTTGGCCTTCAAATTTCACATCCAACTTATCAATATCATCCGTAAATTTTATATAATGAGGTGCGCCACTATCAATAATAAAATCGTCTCCTTTTAGCTCTAAATTTTCTATGTTGTTCATCCCAAGATAAACCGTTTCTCCTTTTATTTCTGCCCAATGTAGCCCATCGGGTGCTTCAAATTGTGTCTTATTTTTTATAATACCCAAATCCGAAGTAAAACGGACGATACAGCGACCACCATTTCCACACATCATACCTTTACTCCCATCAGGATTAAAAAATTGCATTTTAAAATCAAATTTATCTGAATTTTCTAATAGCATTAAGCCATCCGAACCAATCCCAGTATGTCTTTTGCACATTGTTTGTACAAGCTCCTGCGAAAGGTTCAGGTTTTCTTTGCGATTATCAATTAAAATAAAATCGTTACCTGCACCATGATATTTATAAAAATTAATTAACATTTTTTCTACTTTTTAAGCAACAAATATACTTATATTATGCGTTATATTAATTAGTGTGCATCGATAATGTCGTAGATATTGTGTTGTGATATAATTGTGAACTGCAATTATACCGTGCTGGTATCGCATTTTGTATGCTTGCTTTTATTCATTTCAGAATATTAGTAAGTTATCAAAAAGCATCTACAAATTTCAGAAGCGGTTGCGTATAATATATTGTTATAAATAGTTATATGAAGTTATAAAGTGTAATATTAAAGTGATAAATTAAAATCAACCGTTTTGCTCAATAGAAATTATTCGTGTAATTCGTGAAAAAAAATATTTATTAGACTTTATGGACGCACACTAAGTAATTAATTTTAGTTTATAAATCATTATTAGCATAAAACAAGAAACCATGAAATTAAAACAATTATTAATCAGCTTCTTAAGTATGCTTTTGGCAGCTTTTTCAGGCGTTTATATTTATAATTATTTTTATCCACAAAAACAACAAATCGAGAATAATATACCCTTAGATTTTGTTCATCAAACGATAAAATCCAAAATTGAGTTCAATTTTGACTTCACCGAATCGGCTTCCAAAACTGTTGGTAAAGTGGTGCATATTATGACCTCTGTGGATAAAGAAAGATATTTAAAAAACAATCCCTTATTAAACTATTTTTTAGGGGATAATTCAAATTTTGAAGTCCCGGTATTAGGCTCCGGCTCCGGCGTAATTATCTCACCCGAAGGGTATATAGTAACAAACAATCATGTAATTGCCAATTTTGATAAGATTACTGTCATTTTGAATAACAAACGGCAATACAAGGCAAAAATCATAGGCAAAGATTTGGGCACCGATTTAGCCTTACTAAAGATTGATGCCAAGAATTTACCCGCTATTAAATTTGCCAATTCCGACAGCGTTAAAGTAGGACAATGGGTATTAGCGGTGGGTAATCCCTTTAATTTGACCTCAACCGTAACAGCTGGGATAATAAGTGCGAAGGCTCGAAATATACATCTTTTAAAAGACAAGCAAGCCGTTGAATCTTTTTTGCAGACAGATGCCGCAGTCAATCCCGGGAATAGTGGAGGAGCCTTAGTAAACCCACGGGGGGAACTCGTTGGGATAAACACTGCAATAGCAAGTAGGACAGGCTCCTATGCGGGGTATTCTTTCGCGATACCCTCCAACATGGTCAAAAAAATTGTTTGGGACTTAAAAAGATATGGGATGGTTCAAAGAGCCATGTTAGGCGTAAAATTAAAAGACATTACCGAAGACATAGCTCAGCAATATAAACTATCATTCCTTAAAGGAGTTTATGTTTACGAGGTGCAAAAAGGGAGTTCGGCTTTTTTGGCTGGTATTAAAAAATCCGACATTATTGTTGAGATTGGCGATAAAACAATTTCAAAAGTAGCAGAATTAAAGGAGCAAATGAGTCTTTATCATCCCGGAGATAAAATTAAGCTAAAAGTTTACAGAGGGAATAAGGCAATGAAGTTCATGGTAACCCTTAAGAGCGCCGCAGGCGCAAGCAATCTCACTGCCGGTGGGAATATTGGTATTCTAGGAGCCCATTTCAGCCCCATACACAAAAAAAATTTAGATAAATACCATCTTTCGTATGCCTTAAAAGTAGACCAGATTTTTGATGGAAAATTAAAAAATACGGGGATGAAAAAAAATTTCATTATTACAAAATATAATAATATACCTATTAAATCCTTTGCGAAATTCAAATCAGATATTGAAAATTTTAAAGGAGGTTTATATTTAGAAGGCTATTTACCCACGGGGGAAAAAGCATATTATGCCTTTGGATTAAATTAATATGTTAATTTTTTGTCAAAAAGTGTTAATTTTCTTATCTTTGCCAAAGCTTTTAACTGTGTGATATGAGACAACTAAAAATTTCCAAGTCAATTACGAATAGAGATAGTGCCTCCTTAGACAAATATTTACAAGATATTGGTCGCGAAAGTCTGATTAGTGCAGAAGAAGAGGTCGAATTGGCACAACGAATAAAAAAAGGGGATAGACTTGCCTTAGAGAAATTAACCAAAGCGAATCTTCGCTTTGTAGTTTCTGTTGCCAAGCAATATCAAAATCAAGGCTTAAGCTTACCCGATTTAATTAATGAAGGAAATCTGGGACTCATAAAGGCCGCAGAAAAATTTGATGAAACTCGGGGTTTCAAATTCATCTCTTATGCTGTTTGGTGGATTCGGCAATCAATCTTGCAAGCCTTAGCTGAGCAAGCCAGAATTGTAAGATTACCTCTCAATCAGGTAGGTTCATTGAACAAACTCTCAAAAGCTTTCTATAAATTTGAACAAGAGAATCATAGAAGACCTACCGATGAAGAATTAGGGAAATTGGCTCACATAGAAATAATTAAAGTAAAAGATGCTCTGGCTGCCTCAGGCAAGCAAGTATCCGTTGACGCACCATTTAAGACTGATGAATCAAATAATTTATTAGATGTACTACCGGATAAAAACTCGGAAGCCGTTGACAGAGTACTGATTATAGAATCATTACAAAAAGAAATAGACCGTAGCCTTTCTACCCTAACCGAACGCGAACAACTTATTGTCCGTTATTTCTTCGGCTTGGGAGTTCCTGAAATGGGCTTAGAGGAGATTGGTGAACTATTTGGCCTTACAAGAGAACGTGTTCGTCAAATAAAGGAAAAAGCCATCCGAAGACTTAGGCAGAATTCTAAAAGCAAATTACTTAAAATGTATTTAGGATAATTGTTGATGATGAGATTTATGTAAAATATTGTTTTAACCGGTTATATGTAGTTATTAAGTTGTGATAATGAAATAACAAATTACATCCATAAGGTAAAATCAAAAGTTTTATTCAATAAAAATTATTCTTGTTCATTCGTGTAATTAGTGGACAAAAAATTTGTGGATAGAAACTAATTAACCACGAGTCTAGTATAAAAAAATGAATTTGCACCGAAATCAATCGGACGACTTTATTAATTAATTGTAAGTGAGCTGTCTATTTTTACAATTTTAATAAATCTATCCGTCCGACCGGTTTTTAGATCGAACTTATTCACTATCAAAGACTTCCAATGCCAATCAATTTTATTTTTTTATCATCTGTCAGAATAAAACTTACCGGAGCGCTACTTTTATCTTTATTTTTTATCCAAATTTTATAAACCGTACCACTTAATTTATTCTTTCCGAAGCCAATACCTTTTGTAAAGCGTTTTGTTACATTTGTTATTTGAGGTGGATAAAAATAATTATTAACTTTATTATAATCATTTTTCAAACTAAGATTAATTACTTCTTTCCTTATTTTATTGCTATTAGGTTCCAAAAGTCCTCCACCTGCAATCTTATCAACCTCTTCAGCACAATTTTGAAATGTTTTAGTCTTCAAACACAAAAGATAATTATTCAAATTTGTTTTCACACGAATAGGAATAGTAATTTGGAAATTGTTTATTTGTGCCAATCCCGAAGTTGGTAAACCTACTACAAAAATCCACAATAAACTTAGATAAATTATCCTCATAAATTTATATTTTTGTCCAAATTAATCATATTTTAAAAAATAAAAAAATGAATACAAAAGAAATTGTAATTAAGACATTAGAACTCTCAAACTTGCCCTTAAAATCAGGCGAAATAGCAAAAAAATCGGGTATTGATAAAAAAGAAGTAGATAAAGTAATTAAGGAACTAAAAAAAGAAGAAAAAATCGAAAGTCCCAAAAGGTGTTTTTATCAACTCAAGAAGAACTAAATGTTAAATTTTCTATAAAGCGTTTTAAAAGACGCTTTATTTATTATTATCATTTTGTTTTTATCATTTTTTAACTTAAATTGAAAATGTTCGCCAAAGCAACCATTCGATGAAAAATAATGTTCTTTTTTTAATACTAAGTCTAACTTAAATTTAATTATTATGAGAAAGATTAAACATTTTTTGTTGTTTTTTCTTGCCCTTTTGTATTCCGGATTCGTCTGGGGGCAAGGAAACACAACAGTTACAAATTTTGCAGATGCCCCTTACGGGCAGTCGGATTTCAACTTTCAAAGCGGAGGGATTGACTTCAATCTTTCTTCGTGGAATATGGACACACTCTCTTTTGTCGATCCCAAAAAGTATTTAGTTTCCGTAAAAGTTGGTAGTTTACAAGGATACTTTAATCAAAACACCCATATCAACTGGATAAAAATAGCTTATATTAATTTTGATTCGATAAATGGAGCGGAATTCCAAATTTATGGTGTCGATAGTAATATGTTCATGTATTCACAATCAGTGGGTGTACCTGATACATTCTTCTACGATTCTAAGGGTAATCAGCCTTTTAAGGGATTTGATATCAATGGAAATAACGTTACCATTACCGAGATACAATATAATTGGCCTCGCGATTTCTTTCTGGAGAAAGATAGCTTGTGCCCGGGAGAAAAAATAGTTGCTGATTTTAATCCCGATTCAACAACTAATTTTGTTGAATGGTTTTTGGGTGATGGGACAAAAATACCAAATACGTTTCATGTTGAATATGTATATCAAGCTCTAGGAGATTTCCCCTTGCAATGTGTAGTTCATAATTATGACCAAAGTATAGATACCATTACAAGGATGATAAGTGTAAGTAATTCAGTCATTCCCGTTATTGATTTCTGGACTCGTTCGGGCGGCATGTCCTGCCCCGGAGATCCAGTAAGTTTTGGAGTAAATGGCCATTATTTCTCCTACAACTGGCAATTTGGTGATGGAACAGTATCTACCGATTCTTTTCCAAACCATGTTTACGACCTTTCTGGAGCCTATACAGTAACCTTAGCGGCCTCCAATGCGTGTGGTAACTCAGATTCTTCAAGCATTGTCATAAATGTAAATGACAGTGTTCCGGCTTATGCCGATTTCTGGATAAATCCGATAAATCCTTGTCCTTTTCAAGACATTAATTTCGAAGCCCAAAATAGTGGTACCTTTTTATGGGATTTTGGTGACGGAAGTAAAGGCTATATGCCCAAGCTTCTACACTCGTATAAAGATACGGGTAGCTATGTAGTTACTTTAGTTAACCAAAATGCTTGTAATAGTTCTGATACTCTAACACAAATACTAAATGTACAATATCATCCAGAATATCCTTCCAAT
>CAYQXT010000251.1:0-6219 GCA_964421365.1 uncultured Bacteroidaceae bacterium | reverse complement strand
CCGCAAACATCTGGCTATACAGGGACAAAGTTGGGGTGGTTATCAGGTGGCATACATTGTTACCCAAACCAATATGTTTGCCGCAGCTTCTGCCGGTGCGCCGGTTTCCAACATGACTAGTGCTTACGGAGGTATTCGTTGGCGTACCGGCATGAGCCGTATGTTTCAGTACGAAAAAACGCAAAGCAGAATTGGGGGTACGCTGTGGGATAAACCACTGAATTATATCGAAAACTCCCCTATTTTCTATGTTCCCAAAATTAATACGCCCTTACTTATCCGACATGATGATGCGGACGGTGCTGTACCATGGTATCAGGGAATTGAGCTATTTGTGGCGCTCCGCAGACTGAACAAACCAGCATGGATGCTTAATTACAATGGCCAACCACACAATCTGAAAGCCAATAGTCCCGACTGCAAAGACCTGAGTATTCGCATGATGCAGTTTTTCGACCATTATCTAAAAGATAAACCCGCGCCAATTTGGATGAATAAAGGAATTCCGGCCACAATGAAAGGGAAAACTTTGGGATACGGCCTAGAATGGTGAAGATTTGGGATTCAGGAATCGGGAGTTCGGAATTTGAAAGTTTGGAATTGTAGAACGGCATTAACAATTATACACACGAACAAGCCTTCTTGGCTTTAGCCGAATCATTTCAGCCCATTAAACATCGGAAAAGAAGGTGTTCCGTTAAAATAAAAAAACGTTACCAAATGGCAACGTTTTTTTTATAATTATGAGTGAGGATTTCGCCAAAAGCGAAGCCCTCGCTAATAAAAAATTTTTTATTTAATTCCGGCAATTTTTTCCAACATAGGAGTAGTAAGAGATTTCGGACGCTCAATAGCATAACCTAAAGCTCTGTCCCAAGTAATATTAGCTAAAACGCCAATGGAACGACCAATACCAAATAATACAGTATAGAAATCATATTCATGCAAGCCATAGTACCACTGAATAACACCTGATTGTGCATCAACATTTGGCCATGGATTTTTAGCTTTACCGTGCTCAACCAAAATTGGTGGAACTACTTTATACAGCATATCTACATATTTGAATATAGGATCGTTTGGTAAATGCTCTAAACAGAAGTCGCGTTGTGCTTGGTAACGTGGGTCTGTTTTACGAAGTACAGCATGACCATATCCAGGAATAACTTGTCCGCTGTTGAGCGTTTCCCAAACAAATTTTTTCATCATCTCTTCGGTAAGTTCTACGCCTTTGGTTTTGTTCATAACATCTTGTAACCAGCGCAATACTTCTTGATTAGCTAATCCATGTAATGGACCGGCGAGGCCATTCAATCCTGCTGATAATGAATAATATGCATCCGATAAAGCAGAAGCAACTAAGTGAGTAGTATGTGCTGAAACATTACCAGACTCATGGTCGCTATGGAGGATAAAATATAAACGAGCAACATCATCATAAGGTTCTGGAATACCCATCATATGAGCAAAGTTTCCTCCCATATCCAAACTATAGTCTGGTTCAATAGGAATATCTCCTTTATATTTCATTCTATAAATATAAGCTGCTATAACCGGTAATTTAGCAATAATATCGGTTGCATCTTCGTACATAGGCTCCCATGCAGTCATTTTATTATAACCGTCTGCATAAAACTTTGCAAATTTGGACTCTCGCTGCATAGAAAGTAGAGCGGCAGAGAACATAGTCATCGGATGAGAATCGCGGGGCATAGTTCTCAATAAATCAAAAACATATTGAGGCACACGTGCACGCTCTTTAAACTCTTCTACCAAAGCTTCGGCATCTTGTTTTGTTGGAATATCTCCGGTAAGCAAATAATACCAAAAACCTTCTACATAAGGATAGGTTTTTCCTTCGGGTTTAGGAAGAGCAGCTAAAGTTTCAGGAATGGTTCTACCTCTGAAACGAATCCCTTCCATAGGATCTAGATAAGAAATGTCTGTAACTAACATTTTAACTCCACGAGCACCACCGATAGCTTGAGCAACGGTTACATCACCTACTTTCACATCTCCAAACTCTTTTACTAAACGAGTTACACGCGGACGATGTGCTTCAATTTTTTCTCTTAAAACATCTTTAATTTTTGACATATCAATACTATTTAAATGTAAATCTAAATTACACGCAATTTATGGAAATTATCCAAATATCTAAATACCCTTATTGATGTTTACCGACATATCAAATCCTTTTTTTTAACATGAAATTAATTTTATCAAATCCACTGAAATTAGTGTGGTAAATAATCGAAAGAAGTAAATTTATCACGCTACTTGGAGCTTTAAATCTGAACACGTCAAATCAGTCAAATCTTACTTGATTTTTGTATGCAAAAATTTGCGATTACAATTCTATCCCTACCAACAACATATCGTCTGTTTGCTCCTCATCTTTCATCCATTCAGAAATAAAAGAGCTCCACAAGTTATACTGATTTTGCATAGTTTGGTGATTATTTTCATTAATGAAACGGGTAAATTTCTGAAGGGTAAGTTTCTTATTTTTTTCGCCGCCAAACTGGTCGATTATACCATCGGAATATAGATATAGTTTATCACTCTTTTCCAGTCGTACCATGTGATTGGTAAAAGCAACACCTGCTTTGGGATGAATACCAATGGGCATCCTGTCACCCTTTAACTCAACAACTTTATCGTTTCTGAGCATAAAAAAAGACATATTTGCACCCGAAAACTGCATCCGTTTTTTTTCTGCATTGATGATTAAAAGGGACATATCAAAGCCATCCTGAATTTCACCAAATTTGGTCTTTTGATGCAAAGTTTTGATTATCTTATTTCTAAGCATATCCAGAATTAGGGATGCTTTTCCTTTTTCTAGCTCATTAACGATTTCGTTGAGAAAAGACATACCCAATATGCTCATAAAAGCACCGGGAACACCATGTCCGGTAGCATCACCTATAGCAAAATAGAAATTGCCATTATGATAATTTGCCCAATAAAAATCTCCACTTACAATATTCTTAGGCTTCCAGTAGAGAAAATAATCATTGAGGTAGCGTTGCAGATATTCGGAAGAAGGTAAAAGAGCTGATTGAATTCGCATAGCATAAGTGAGGCTTTCATCAAAACTCTTTTTTTCATTAATCAGTTTCTCATATTTTTTTTGGATAACACAATCATCTTCCTTTTTTTCTAAAAATTTGCTTTGCTCTGTAAGTCCAAAACTAACAATCAAAAAATTTTGGTTTAAGAGAATTATATTGCTTTGCGACAAAAAAACTTTTATTGTTGAGTCGAAAGTACTTATCGAAGCTTCCCGAAGTAAAAATGGACTCTGCTGGAGGATTCTTTTTACTGATTCGGAATCAAAGATATCTTTTAAAATATTTTTTTTAAGTTTATCAATTGTTGCTTTACAGAGGAACAAAGCAGTTGCATTAGCTTCAACAATATGAAAGGTTCGCGTTTCAATCAAAAAAATTCCCAGATTTATTTCATTAAATATTTGTTTTAACTTTTTTGTTTCCAATAATAAAGTGGAACTTTTTAATAGATTGCTTTCTATTTCATTAATAATCAGGATATAATTTTCATTCGCAGAATATAGCTTAATCATTTCGATTTCAACCAGCTCTTCCTTTGCATTTCTTTTGAGTAGAAGCTCAAAATTATCCTTAACATGGTTTTCGGAATGGCCTATCTGACTTTCAAAATACACAACTGAATGCACACCATTTGTTTGAAAATCAGGCAACAAAGTATAAAAATATTTTTCGTTAAGCTCTTTCTCTTCTTGTAAACTGAAAAATTTTTGACCGGCTGGATTAATTTTTTTGATCTTACTACTCTCTAATAGAATGATAGGCTTATCGTAATACTCAACAAAAGTCTCTAAGGCCTGAAGTTGTTCCTCATTTTTTTTTCGTTGACTTGCATTTTCTAATCTTAATTGTAAATTTTTATAAGCAAATTGTAATGTGATATTCAGTTGTAAAGCAGTAGTTGGTTTTAACAAATAGGCAAGTGGTTTAAATTTTTCCAATTTTTGAATATTTTCGTTACTTTTCTCTCCAGAAAAAAAAATCACTCCGGGTTTCAAACTTTCTTGTAAAAATTCAGCCACCTCTGCCCCACTCAACTTTCCGCTCAAATGATTATCCAAAAGTATCAGATCTACTTTATGCCCGGGTTCTTTCTGTAAAAATTGAATAGCTTGCTCGGCACTATCATAAATGGCAACAATAGTAAATTTCAGCTTGTCAACATGCTCCTGCAAAAAGTTTTGAATAGGTTTAGCGTCTTCTACAATCAGAATATTAATCATAATTTAAAACCTATGAGTAACATATCATCTATTTGTTCAAAATTTCGTTTCCATTCATCAATTTCAGTTTGAAGGATAGCTTTTTGCTCATCAAAATCTTTTAAATAGTTGTCTTGCAATATTTTTCTTAAACGATTTCGAGTAAATTTTTGTTTATCATCTCCCCCAAACTGATCCTGAATTCCGTCCGAATAGATATAGAATGTAGAATCAGGTGTATAATTAATGGTGTGTTTTGTAAATTGGCGTACTTTTTCGCGTTGGATTCCTCCAATTGAAAAAATATTTCCCTTTATCACTTTCATTTCATTATTTTCAAAATAAACCAAAGGATTCTTTGCCCCTGCATATTCAAGGGTATTATTTTGATTATCAATAACACACAGAGCCATATCCATACCATCTCTATTGGGAGTCGTCTCTTGGTGTAATGATTTTCTAATCATCTTATGAAGATTGTTTAAAATTTCATCTGCCTCATAAATCCCCATATTAAGAATTTGATTAAGAAGTGTATTTCCTAATACCGACATAAATGCCCCTGGTATGCCATGTCCTGTACAATCAACGGCTGCAACAAATATTTTATTAAGATGTCGTTTGCGGGTAAACCAATAAAAGTCGCCGCTAATTTTATCTTTTGGTCTTAAATAAATGAATGAATTAGGTAATATTTTCCTAAATTCAGGCATCTCAGGAATTAATGCAAATTGAATACGATGGGCATAATTAATTCCTGCTTCTATGTCTTTATTTTTATATTCGATTAATCTCTGCTGCTCTAAAATAGCTTTATTAGCTCTGGTAAGCTCTTCCTTTTGCTTTAGAATTTCTTCTTTTTGCTTCTGCAACAATAAATTAGCTAATTTAGTTTTACGATTTGTACGGTAGTAGTAATAGGCAAAAAGAAGGATTACTAATAATCCAAATAGCAAGAAATAGGTCTGTAAGCGACTTCTTTTCAAGGCTTCTTCCTGTACCGCTTGATCTCGTTTGAGAATTTCTACTTCTTTTTCATGCCTTTGCAATTCCAAACTGACTTGCATCTCTGTGAATTGCTTATTTTCTTTATCTTCAAAAATCTGATTATGTATCTTAAGATATTTTTTTAAATATCTTAGTGCATCTGAATTATTTTTTAGTTTGGCATAAGCTCTTGACATATAAAGATATGACGTTTGTATCCCTTCTAAATAATTACTATTAAAATTTAGAGCATTTTGGGCTTGCTTTATTGCATCTTTATATTTCTTTTGCCGGTAATAAATATAGGAAAAACGATTATATATTTCACTAATTTGTTCATATCGTTTAAGTTCATTATTTATAAAAAGTGCTTTTTCCAGATTTTCGAGCGCAATTTCGTATTGTTTTTGTTTTACATATACCTCACCGTATTGCAAATAAATATCGGCTACTTTATCCTGACTATCACTCAACTTATATTTAACAAGTGCTTTATAAAGAAATTTTTTAGCTTTATCTGGTTCATCATCAGCAATATGAACCTTTGCAATTTCTTCCAATATTTCAGCCGTTTGTCTCACTTGTTTTTTATTCAAAAAAATTAAAGCTTTATTGTATTGATCTAGTGCTTTATCATAGTTTTCTTGTCGAAAATATAATTTGCCTAAATTTTTTAGGGTCAGAGACACTCCTGTACGATTTTGTATTTTTTGATCTATTTCTTTGGCTTTCAGGAAGTAATTTTCGGCAAGGTCTTCTACATTTTGCTCTAAATATGTTTGTCCCAATTCTATATAACAATACGCTTCCTTTGCCTCATTTTTCACATTCTGATAAATTTTTATAGCATTAAAATAATAATCCATAGCGAGATAATAAACTTTTTGCCGTCGGTAAATATCGGCTATCCACTCATACATCTCGGCTTCGTGATTTTTATCTCCAATCTGATGAGC
>CAYQXT010000250.1:0-6229 GCA_964421365.1 uncultured Bacteroidaceae bacterium | reverse complement strand
TAATATATTTAGCAAATAGGTCTAATATATATCATATACTATTCAATAAAAAGGAAAATAAGTTAAAATTCACATTTGTAAAGTTAAAATTATAACATTAAAAAAAGAAAATCTATTTGATTATATTTCTAAGAGAAAATCTATTTTATTAAATCTCACAAACAAAGAACAGTATCTCAATTATATTTTATTAACATTACAGTTCTCTACAGGACTACTCATATCTATTTTCTTAAAAAAAGGAATTAATGAGTGAGACGAATTAAAGCAAACTGTTTTACCTATTTGTTCAAAAGTTGCTTATTCTGTATTTAAAATTTTAGACCAAAATATTCGATAAACAAATGGCTTAAAAAGAGATTTTCACAAACAAGCTAAAACCCTCATATGCAAACAAATAAACAAACATAATGAGCTTTTTTAAAGCGATACAATCTTAAACTCTTAAAATTTTGCTTCTTATTCTAATATGGTAAGCACAAAAAACAAAAAAAGAATTTTAAAAAATTTTTTTTCACTGAATAATATTTTAAAAAAAAGAATGCAAAGATGGCAAATAAAATGAATATGCAAATAGGTGAAAAGTTAAATAAAGCCTAATAATTAAAATAAAGCCCTAGCATTGAAACCCACTTTATAAATTAAATTACTACCTTTACTCCTTTAATCAAAAAAAAAAAGAATAAATGAAATTGATTGGTAATGAGTATTATGTTGGAGGTTTAGAATTACAAAACTTGGTAAAAAAATATGAAACACCTCTTTATCTCTATGATGTTGAAAAAATTAAAATTCAGTATTCAAGAATGCAGGGTGCACTTAAGGTTAAGAAGTTTAAGATAAATTATGCCATAAAAGCACTCAGCAATATTTCCATTCTAAAGTTTATGCACGGTTTAGGTAGTGGCCTTGATGCCGTTTCTATTCAGGAAATAGAATTAGCTTTGAAAGCCGGTTATGACGCAAACCAAATTGTCTATACGCCTAATTCTGTAAGTTTTAATGAAATAAAACGTGCTATCGACTTCGGCGTAAAAATTAATATCGACAATATTGATATGCTGGAAACAATGGGACACCAATTCCCTGATATCCCGCTAGGAATTCGAATAAATCCTCATATCATGGCCGGAGGAAATGCCAAAATTTCGGTCGGTCATATTGATTCCAAATTTGGTATCTCTATTCATCAACTTCCACTGGTAGAACGAATTGTAAAAACTTTAAATATCAAAGTTAACGGAATTCACATGCATACAGGCTCCGATATACTGGATGTAGAAGTTTTTCTTTATGCAACAGAAGTACTGTTTAATGCAGCGAAAAAATTCACCAAACATCTTGAGTATATTGATTTTGGCAGTGGTTTTAAAGTAAAATATAAAGCCGATGATATCGAAACCAATATCGAAGAATTCGGTGAAGCAATAAGTAAGCGGTTCAATGACTTTTGTGCTGAAATAGGAAAAGATTTAATCCTAATGTTCGAGCCAGGAAAATTTCTGGTTAGCGAAGCTGGATATTTTTTGGTTCGAGCCAATGTAGTTAAGCAAACCACTTCGACCATTTTTGTGGGTGTCGATTCTGGATTTAATCATCTTATCAGACCAATGTTCTACAATTCACATCACGAAATAATCAACATTTCTAATCCGCACGGAAAACCCAGAATCTATACAGTTGTAGGCTATATCTGCGAAACGGACACTTTTGGCTGGAATAGAAAACTCAATGAAGTACGCCCCGATGATATTTTAGTTTTCAAAAATGCTGGTGCCTATAGTTTCATGATGGCCTCTAACTATAATTCGCGCTTCCGCCCTGCTGAAGTGATGATTTTAGGTGGAAAGGATTATCTGATTCGTAAACGCGAAACTTTAAACGACCTTTTACAAAATCAAATTTTAGTTGATTTCGACTAAAATTGGAAAAATATATATTCTCTTCTCTAATACTAATTTTTTAGGATAAAAAAGAAGAAAACTCTGGATTTAAACGTATGATAATAAGAATATAGAAACACTACTTAACATAACAAACTAGAAATGACAAAGAAATTAGCACTCTTGTGGCTATCTGTATTAGTGTGTTTTACTACGCAGGCTCAAAAAAATCTTACTGCTAATACATTAGATATTAAATTAGCTAGAATTAATTGGAAAATTAATCCTGAACATCTATATATTAATGGAATTGTAAAATATATTTTTCAAAAAAAAAATAGCACATCCGATTTTATTCTTTTCGACCTAAATTCGAGTCTATCGGTAGATTCAATCTATCACAATCAAAAATCTATATATTACATACATGAAAATAATTTAATAAAAATAAAAAATTCTATTTTTGAAAATTCGGATTCACTTACTATCTATTACTCAGGTATTCCAAATAATTCTGGATTTGATACTTTTACACAAACAACACATGGAGAAAAAAATCCGATAATTTGGACTTTATCAGAACCATACGGTGCTGCCGATTGGTGGCCCTGCCAGAATAATGTGGAGGACAAAATAGATAGTTTAGAAATTACAATTATATGCCCTAAAAATTACACAGGAATTTCTAACGGTATATTGATAAATACCAGAAAAAATGACTCGATAATTTCTTATATCTGGCATCATAATTATCCGATTGCCCCTTATTTAGTCGCTTTTGCAGTAACCAATTACAGTCATATTAATTTATATTTCAAAATGAACGCACAAGACTCTGTGCTAATAGAAAATTTCGTTTATCCCGAAGACAGCGCCAAAGCGAGAGAAGGTATCAAAGCGATTGAACCGGCTTTCCGGTTATTTTGCGATACTTATATGCCCTACCCCGTTGCCAGCGTAAAATATGGTCACGCTGAATTTAGCTGGGGGGGCGGTATGGAACACCAAACAATTAGTTTTGTCAGCAATTTTGAATTTTACCTTCTGGTACACGAAATGT
This sequence comes from uncultured Bacteroidaceae bacterium, assembly GCA_964421365.1. Lineage (GTDB taxonomy): Bacteria > Bacteroidota > Bacteroidia > Bacteroidales > DYOH01 > CAYQXT01. The sequence goes on along the minus strand of CAYQXT010000250.1, from coordinate 3,286 downwards.
CGCACCAATGGTTTGGGGATTATATCACCTGTGGAAGTTTTCATGACATCTGGCTTAACGAGGGCTTCGCTGTTTTTTCTGAGTCGCTTTGTACCGAAAAGTTATTTGGCAAAGCAGAATTCTTAAATTGGAAAAAGGCCAGAATCACCAGGATTACATCAGAAGTTGGCGGTAGTGTATATGTGAAAGACACAACCGACATCTGGCGAATATTTGATGGACGCCTCACATATAGCAAGGCAGGAATGGTACTCCAGATGCTGCGTTCGCAGATTGGCGATTCGGCATTTTTCAAAGGGATTCGGAGCTATCTGCATGACCCTGACTTAGTCAATAATTTTGCGATGACCGGCGACTTGCAAAGGCATTTTGAGGCTTCATCGGGTGCGGATTTAACCCATTTTTTTGATGAATGGATTTATGGCGAAGGCTTCCCCAATTACACCGTACAGTACTGGTTTGAGAGCAATAACTGCCATATAAAGCTAATGCAAAAACCTTCGGCTTCAACACCTATTTTCCACTTAAAAGTACCTATCAAAATTTCAAATTCAAGCTCTGATACCACACTATGGCTAAACATGAATAAAAGTACAAAACGCTTTGATTTCCCGCTAAATTTCAGAGCTAAAAATATAATTTTCAACCCCAATTATGACATTATTTGCAAATGGAAAGGGGTGAAAAATAATTTTGAAAAAAAAAAGTCCTCATCTACCCAAATCCAGTAAAAAATGAATTAAATATCATGTTTAAAGCTAAAAAGAACACTATTAAAGTACGTATATATAATGGAAAAGCACAAATTATTTATAGTAAAAATTACTCAAATAAAATTGAAATAAATCTTAATATTTCAGATTTTGTGCAAGGAAAATACTTTATAGAATTAGTAGCTGATGATGAAATTTATCACGAATATTTCATCAAGTTGTAAAAGCCAATGGAGAATTAATGCCCATCTACAAGTCTAATAAATATTTCTTGTTTACGAATGAACACGAATAATTAAATTTTTACTTTTATGGAATTATCTTGTCATCCGTCTGACCGCTTGAAGCGGTCAGACAAGTATGTTTAAAGACCCTAACTAATTAACTATTATTTCGTGAGTTAATTCCATAACCTGTTTGTAACTGAAACTTACTCCACAATAACGCTCTTGAGATAAATTTACTGCTTTTTTGAGCTTATCCATAGGTAATTCTTTACCGTCTTTTGCTGCAAATTCATAAGTTAAATGTATTTTAGTGAAATGTTTGGGATGCTCCTCTGTCAGTTCGCCATCGGCGTGTACCGTAAAGTCTTCGATATCCTCATCCACCCGCATTTTTTTAAGAATGGCGACCACATCCATTGCCGTACATCCTGCTAAAGCAGTCAACATCAGAGGCTTTGGACGCGGGCCTTTATCCTCTCCACCAAACTGACTATCAGCATCAATAAAAAATTTATGCCCACTCACTTCGGCTTCAAAAGCCATATTACCTACCCATTTGGTAGAAGATTTTGATTTACTCATGTTTTACAATATTTTGATTTTGCGCAAAATTAAATTATTATTGTAACTTGCAAAATTAAAAAATAATTAAGCCTCTTTAACTAAGATTTTGGATTATGAGCAAACAAGAAATGCCTGAATGTCAGCTTTGTTTAAACAATATAAAAACGGTTTTTAAAAGTCTGGCTAATGACGAACTGGATTGTGTAAATTTTGAAAAATCATGCCAATTATATAAAAAAGGAAATATTATTTACCACGAAGGAAACCATACGAATGGTTTTTATTGTGTAAATTCGGGGATAATCAAAATATTTAAAACCGGAATAGAAGGAAAAGAACAAATTATCCATTTCGCCAAAAAAGGCGATATTATTGGTTATCGTTCCGTGATTAGTAAGGAAGCGGCTTGCTCTACTGCAAAAACACTGGAAGACAGTATCTTATGTTTCATTCCTTCAGAAATTTTATTCGATTTGGTCAATTCTAATAAAGATTTTGCCATGGAAATAATGCAACGAACGGCCAAAGAATTAGGCGAAGCTAATAAATTTTTAGTGGATATGGCTCAGAAAAGTGTCAGAGAGCGACTTGCGGGTATTTTAACCATGCTGGCTCAGACTTTTTCTTTAGACGACAGCAAAACACTCCAAATATCCCTTACCCGCGAAGAATTAGCGAGTATTGTAGGTACGGCTACGGAATCGGTTATCCGATTGTTATCTGAGTTTAAACAAGATGATTTAATTGAATTAAAAGGGCGCAAAATTATCATCAAAAATTCAACAAAATTAGAGAAAATCAGCACAATGTATATGTAAATATTGACAAATTATGAAAAACAAATCGCAAATTTTTCAGGGTATAAAAAGAACTTCATTTTTGTCCCTATTTATATTCTTTTTTAGCTTTACGCAAGCGCAGAAAGCAAATATTGGTTATATCGACAGAGATCAGGTTTTTAATGATATGCCGGAAACAAAAGAAGCGCTGAAAACACTCGAAAAGTCGCAAAAGGAATATACCGACTACATCGACCAACTCAAAAAAGAATATAAAAGTAAGTATGCCACTTTAAAGGCCAAACAGGACTCGCTTCCAAAAATCATCTTTCAGGAAAAAGTGGACGAGCTAAACACGCTGGATAAGAAAATTACAGATTTTCAACTCAAAGCACAAAAAGATTTACTGAGCCAGAAAGAGAAATTACTCACGTCACCAAAAAATAAGCTAAATGCGGCCATTGAGGCAATAAGAAAGGAAAAGGGTTATGCTTTCATTATCGACAACAGTAAACGGGAAATTATAAGCTCTAACGGGAAATTTGATATAGAGGGCTTGGTGAGGAAAAAACTTAATTTGAAATAGGTAAAATATCTAATAACGCTCGGAGAGTCTGACAACGCTCCGAGGTCACTTAATAAGCATGGCTAAAGTTGCCAAGCAATGGTGAATTGTTCATTCTGTTTGTCGCTAAAGAACAGTTCGTTTTAAAATATGAGTCCAGTATAAAAGGTGAATTTGTATCGAAATCGAACTCAAATATAATATACAAATCATTGTTGTCCGATAAAAATTTAAAAATAAAAAAAGTGAGGTTTGAATAATCGCCCCTCACTATTATCTTTGTTTCACCAAAAAACTAAAGATATGCATAAAGATACAAATTTTATCGGACAGCCAATATTTTTACCGTTGTTAAAATCCATAAGCAAGTCAAAAATAAACCGTATCGCATTGAAAAACAAAGCAGACAGATATACAAAAAAATTATTGTATTGCTTT
>CAYQXT010000249.1:0-6231 GCA_964421365.1 uncultured Bacteroidaceae bacterium | reverse complement strand
ATCATAATCATATAACTATCTGTAACAATATAAGCAATGGTGAATTCTGATTGTCGCTAAAGAATAAATTAGTTCTCAAAATATTACAAAAATAAGCCTAAAAAAATAATACCGATTTAAAATAATTTTATTGGGAAGAATATATTCAACCGGAAAATCGGGATTAAAATCGGAAAACTATTGGATAAAATTTTCATCTATACAGATATTTTCGGGTAATTTTAGCTCAAAAAAATTCTTATCGTTTAACTTAATTTCCTGCCTCGAATTTTTATCTCTGCTTCGTGTGCAGAAGAGCGTAAATGAGGATTTTGAGTACTCAAAGCCACATCTATGGACAATTCTAAATCTTCAAGGGGTAAAATTACGTTTATATTATTTTGCATAAAACAAATATACTATTATCTTTTTTTGAAATTCAAAAAAAATCATATACTATTATTTCTGTTGTCGAATTTTAACCGTCCGACCGCTTAAAGCGGTCGGACGGTTAAAAACCTCGGTTATCAGAATGTTAACTTGTTACATTTCCAAGTGCCTGAGGGCACTTGGAAATGTTTTGATAAAAAATGTTTACCTTTGTTTAGTTTAATTAATGACTAATTTCATTCTACAAAATAAAGAAACAGATGAAAAACAAAACAAAAAAGATAAATATCATTACTTTGGGCTGCTCAAAAAATATGGTGGACAGCGAAATGCTAATGAAACAAATCGAAGCCAACAATCTAGAAGTTGTTCATAACGAAGATAATAGCGATGCAAGGACTGTCATTATAAATACCTGCGGATTTATTGCCGATGCCAAAGAAGAATCGGTGGATACAATCCTTAATTTTGTGAAAGCAAAAGAAAGTGGAATAATAGAGAACCTGTACGTTATTGGCTGTTTATCAGAAAGATACAAAAACGAATTACCTAAAGAAATACCAAATGTTGACCAATATTTTGGTGTTTACGATCAGAAAGAAATTATTGAGAGCCTTTCGTTAGATTACAAAAAACAGCTGTATGGTGAGCAAAAACTGAGCACTCCCAATCATTATGCCTATTTAAAAATTTCGGAAGGTTGCGACCGTACTTGCTCGTTCTGTGCAATTCCGCTATTTAAAGGCAAACATAAATCTGTTCCCATAGAAGTTTTGGTAAAAAATGCAAAAAATTTAGTTTCTCAGGGGGTAAAAGAAATTATGCTTGTGGCACAGGATCTGACCTATTACGGAATAGATTTGTATAAGAAAAACCGGCTGAAGGATTTACTGGAAGCGCTATCGGAAATAGAGGATCTAAGCTGGCTCAGGCTACATTATGCTTATCCTGGGAATTTTCCTTTTGAGATTCTTGAGACGATAGCCCAAAAAGAGAATATTTGCAAGTATATAGACATTCCGCTGCAACATATCAGTAATAATGTGCTTAGAAAAATGAACCGGGCTCACACCCAAAGCTCTACGCGCAAAATAATAGAAGAAATAAGAAAAAGGGTATCTGGTATAGCCATACGCACAACCTTTTTGGTAGGACATCCGGGCGAAACAGAGGCTGATTTTGAGGAATTAGTAGAATTTGTGAAAGAAATGCGCTTTGAGCGTGTGGGCGTTTTCACCTACTCAGAAGAAGAGGGAACCAGTGGCGCCAGCAAATACAGCGACAGCATTCCACAAGAAGTAAAACAAGCACGCGCAGATAAGCTAATGGAAGTGCAACAAATTATTTCTGAGGAGCTTAACCACAGTAGAGTAGGGGAGAGCTACCCTGTTTTAATAGACAGAAAAGAAGGAAATTTTTATATTGGTCGTAGCGAATTCGACTCACCAGAAGTGGATAATGAAATATTTGTTGAAAGCAAAAATCTAAAAATAGGGGAATTTTGTCTGGTAGAAATTACTTCGGCAGAGAGTTTTGAGCTTTTTGGGAAGAAAATAAATTACTGAATAGATTGTTAATTATTAATTCTATTTGTACTAAAGAAATTCTTTTTTTAATATATCAGGGACTTAAAAATTGATTACGAATTACAAATATCGACATAAAGCCGCAATTTGTAATTCGTAATTTATAATTTGTAATTTTATTTAATGCCGCCGGCATCTTGTTTAGCCTGAGCTGCTTCTATTTTTGTTTTTAATTCTTTCACTTTATCGTATTTGCCCATTTTGGCATATACTGTTTTCAAAGTTTGCATAACCGGAATATTTTCTGGGTCAGATTTTAAGGCATCTTCTAAAAAGGGTTTTGCTTTAAGGAAATACTCTTTAGCTTTGGCCATTTCAGCATCATAAGTTTTCATGTCGTTTGAAGGAATCAAATCGGCCAATTTAGTTATCTGAGCACCTTTGTTATACCAAACTGCACCAAGATTAAAACTAGCATTAGAATAATCAGATTTAATTTTCAAAGCGTTTTCATATTCTGTAATAGCCTCATTCATAAATTTATCAGCCTCTGGCCATAAGGCATTAGCATCTTTTAATTTTGAAGCGCGTAAGGTGGTATACGCTTTTTTTGTCATTTTAGAGTCTTGTCTCATACTATCAGCATGACTTACTTCTTTACGTAGGTCATCCATTTGAGCATAAACTTTTCCTTTAAATCCATCATACAGAGTTCCTTTGACAAAAACAAATAGATAATTGTCTGAATCTTTTTGTAAGGCCTTATCCAAAAATTCCAGCGCTTTATCGGGTTGGTGAGTATCCAGATAATATTGCGTTAAATCAACCAGAATATCTTTTTCTTCGGGAAATTGAGCATAAGCACTTAAAAGAACTTTTCCGGCTTCAACTGTATCTCCAATGACTTTATAATCATTGGCCAGAAAGCGATAGGATTTAACAAATTCAATTTGTTGAGCTTTAGGTGTTTTTTTACAATAATCAATATTTTTTTGATAGAATTTAATGGCCTGCTCTGTATTTTTCTCAGCATCGGCGAAGGCCGCACCATAGTAATATACTTCAGATATATTATAATTAGTAGTATCTGTGGCGGCCATTGAAGGTAGCTCATAAATTTTCACAGTTGCTTTATAATCGGAAACGGCATTATCCAATTGCTTATCAAAATAATACATTACTCCTTCATTTTTAAGGAAATTACGTAAATCGACCATTTCATCCTGTGCTTTTTTCTTGACAGAACCTTTGTCATCCAACTCAATGGCTTTATTGAAAGCTTTAATTGCATTTTGAACTGCATCGGGAGTTGTTTCCTTGTTTTCCCATTTGCTTATTCTCTCATCTTCAAAATAAAGGGTAAAATCATCATATTTCCAAATTTCCTTATTTCCCTGAGTGGCTTTTTCTTTAGGAGTTCCTTTTAGAAACATTACCGATTGTTGGGGATAATTATAAGCAAGGTTTTCACCGGCATAAGAATAAATATCTTTATAAGCCTTTCCCAGATTAAACCATGTAGAGGCTGATTTTACTTTTTTATTGTACTTAGCCTTCGCTTTAGTAAATTTCTTTTCATTTGGGAAATCGGCCTTTTGAGGTTCTTTAACAACGTTTTGCCATTTTACGAGGTTTGCCTTGACAGAGGCAAAAGATTTCATCGGAGTAGCTGTTTGTCCAAAAGTAGCCTGAACAAGCAACACGAATACAAAAATATATCCTAACTTTCTCATTTCAAATAATATTTATTTAATTTTGGTTTCAAAAATAGTGAATTAAGTTTAGCTACTCAAAAAAATAATACTGTTTTAAAAATGGTGAATTCTTAGTTACTAATTATCAATCACTAAGGCTCAATTAGGATTTGAAATTTGGAATATAGAATCTACAGAACAGCTCTCCGTAGAACAGTTTTCACAATTCATAATTGAGGTACTGAAACAAAAAACCGCAGAAAAAATATTTTCCACGGTTTTATAAAATAATTACAGATAACAACATGTCTTTTTTTCTACAATTCGTAAGCCACGCCTTACTATATATTATTGTTCATCAAATTCATCTGGCACTTGTTGTGCTTCCTCAAAATCATCCTCCGAAACATAATCCTTATCAACCTTAGCCACGCTGGCTATGCTATCTTTTTTACCGAGATTAATCAGCCGAACGCCTTGAGTTGCCCTTCCCAGAAGACTAATAGCAGAAATTTCCATTCGGATAGTAACCCCACTTTTATTTATAATCATCAGATTATCGCTATCGGAAACACTTTTCACAGCAATCAACTTACCCGTTTTGTCTGTTATATTCATGGTCTTAACCCCTTTTCCACCACGATTAGTTACGCGATAAACATCTACATTAGAACGTTTTCCATAACCTTTTTCGGAAACAACCAAAACAGACACCTCTTCATCGGGCGAGAGCGTGATTAAACCAATTACTTCATCAGTCTCTTCAATTCTGATACCGCGTACACCAGAAGCCGTACGACCCATAGGACGCACTTTTACTTCGGAGAAACGAATAGCTTTTCCACTTCTAGCCGCCATAAAAATTTCGTGCGTTCCATCTGTCAAACGGGCTTCTAATAATTGGTCGCCTTCGCGAATGGTTATAGCATTGATTCCTTTTTGGCGAGGATGAGAATAAGCCTCTAAGGTAGTTTTTTTGATTACTCCTTTTTTTGTTGCCAGAATAATATTATACTTTTGAATATATTCTGTGTCGCTGAGTTTACCAGTCAAATTAATATATGCTTTTACTTTATCGCCGGGTTCAATATTAATCAAATTCTGGATAGCTCTACCTTGCGAAATACGGCTACCTTCGGGTATATCATAAACCTTGAGCCAGAAACAACGCCCTTTTTGAGTAAACAGGAGCAATCTATTATGCATGGTAGCCACATAGATATGCTCAATAAAATCCTGGTTACGAGTCGAACTCCCTTTGTGGCCTTTTCCTCCTCGATTTTGTGTTTTAAAATCATTTAAAGGGGTACGTTTAATGTAGCCTAAATGAGAAATAGTGATAACCATTGGATCGTCAGCGTAAAAATCTTCGGGGTTAAACTCAGAAGAATCATATTCTATAACCGTGCGCCTTTTATCACCAAATCGCTCTTTCAATTCCTGCAATTCATCCTTAACAATTTGCATGCGCATCTCAAAATTGGCTAGAATTTCTTCCAGATGAGCAATCAATTTCTGCAATTCGTCATATTCCTGCTGTATTTTGTCGCGTTCCATGCCGGTTAGGCGTTGTAAACGCATGTCGAGAATTGCCTTAGCCTGAATATCGGAGAGACTAAATTTCTCCATTAGTCCAGCTTTAGCAATATCAACAGTTTTAGAAGCACGAATAAGCTTAATAACTTCGTCGATATTATCAAGAGCAATTAAATACCCTTCGAGGATATGAGCACGATCTTGGGCTTGTTTGAGTTCGAATTGAGTTCTGCGAGTGATTACTTTATGTCGGAATTCAACGAAATGCCGAACCAAATCACGCAGATTCAAAAGCTGTGGGCGACCATTTACCAGCGCTATATTATTAACACTAAAAGAAGTCTGAAGTGCCGTATATTTATAGAGCTTGTTGAGAACTACATTGGCAATAGCATCTTTTTTAAGAGCAAAAACAACTCGCATTCCGTTTTTATCTGATTCATCGTTGGCATAAACAATCCCTTCAATTTTTTTATCGTTCACTAAATCCGCCACTTTTTGAATAAATTCGGCTTTATTAACCATGTAAGGGATTTCGGAAACGATAATTTTCTCTCTTCCGCTAGGACTGGTTTCCACATGGTGTTTACCGCGAATAACAATGCGACCTCTACCTGTTTCAAAAGCATCTTTAACCCCTTGATAGCCATAAATTGTACCTCCGGTGGGAAAATCAGGCGCTTTAATGTGTTGCATTAATTCTGGAACGGTAATCTCATCATTATCAATATATGCCATGATACCATCAATCACTTCGGACAAATTATGTGGGGGCATATTTGTGGCCATACCAACGGCAATCCCCGAAGCCCCATTCACTAGCAGGTTGGGAAGAACGGAGGGTAAAACGGTTGGTTCTTGTAAGCTATCATCGAAATTCGGTCGGAAATCAACGGTATTTTTCTTTATATCGCGCAGCATCTGCTCGGCTATTTTTGAAAGGCGTGCCTCGGTATAACGCATTGCTGCCGGATTATCTCCATCGACCGAGCCAAAGTTTCCCTGCCCATCAACTAGGGGATAACGTAAAGACCAGTTTTGCGCCATGCGAACCATGGTCAAATATACGGAACTATCACCGTGTGGATGGTACTTACCCAGTACTT
>CAYQXT010000248.1:0-6243 GCA_964421365.1 uncultured Bacteroidaceae bacterium | reverse complement strand
CTTGGTCTTTAGACAGTTGTATTAATTATGCTTTGATAAATAATATACAGATAAAACAAAGTGAATTAGGTATTAAATCGGCAGAAAGTAACCTAAAAAAATCCAAAGCAGCCCTTTTACCCTCAGTGAATGCAGGCGGTTCGTACAACATGAATTTTGGTAGTTCGGTAGATCCATTTACCTATCAGTTTGTGGATTATAATACGCATTCGGGTAATATTGGTCTAAACAGCTCTTTACAATTATTTAGTGGATTAAAAAACTATAATAGCATGGCCAAAAGCAAGTACGATTTAAAAGCCGCCATGGCAGATGTAAAACGCTACAAAAACGATATATCCTTAAACATAGCGCTGGCCTACATGAACGTACTATTGAGCAATGAATTAGTAACGAATTCCAAAGCCCAATTAGAAAATACAGCTCTTCAAATAGATAAAACGCAAAAACTTGTTGCTGCCGGCAGCCTGCCCAAAGGCAACTTATTAGAAGTAGAATCTCAGCAAGCCGGCGAAAAATTGCAATTTGTAAATGCTAAAAATCAACTGATTAATGCCCGCTTAAGTTTAGCACAATTACTGGATTTAGACAGTCTGAATAATTTTGAAATTGTAGTACCCCAAATTAACCAGCCCCAGCAAACCGAGCTGATAGACAATGTAAATCAAATCTATCAAAGTGCATTAAAATTACCACAAATACAATCGGCAGAACTAAAGCTTAAATCAGCAGAATATGCTCTAAATGTTTCCCGAAGCTACCAAAGTCCTTCCTTCACCCTTTCGGCTAATTACGGCACTGGATACTCGGATACACGTAAAAAATATTCGCTGGTAGAAGGCAAACCGGTTGCCACAGACTATCCTATTAATGAACAATTTAAAGACAACGTTAGTACTACTTTGGTTCTTCGCCTGAACATTCCGATTTTCAATAATTACAGTGCTCGCAATGCCATAGAAAATAGCATTGTAAATGTAGAAAACCAACGCTACCAAAGCCAGATTGCAAAAAATCAGCTCTACAAAGATATTCAAAAAGCCTATACCGATGCTTTGGGAGCTTACGAAAAATATCTTGCATCAGAGAAGAGTTATCAGGCCTTGAAAGAGACATTTAATTATACTCAAAAGAAATTTGATGTGGGTATGGTTACGGCAGTAGATTATAATTTAGCCAAAACAAAGCTCAATAAAGCCGAATCGGATTTAGCCGGCTCTAAATACGAATATATCTTTAAGAAAAATATACTAAATTTTTATCAGGGCAAACCTTTTAGCCTAAAATAATACCGAATCGGTATCATGTTGTTTATGCCTATTTTCAGTAGACAAACAGCATTAACAATTCACAATTACCGAATACCTAAAACCAGCAACTTTGAAGTCCTGTGGTATCACAGGGCTTTTTTTGCGAAAATATTAAGCTGAAAATCCATATCACCTTTCTGTTCATTGAAACGAAGCATCGGGCTTTTTTTCAACCGCTTAACACTATAAATATCATAACGAAAACCGGCATTTGTAAGCACCTCAAGTAAGTCTTGTAAATCCTGCTTTCGCTCGTAAAAGCTATGAAATTCCACAAAAAGATTTTGCACTTTAGCAAGTTGTATTTCGGCATCTTTCAGAACTTCTATTTCAGCACCTTCAATGTCCATTTTTAGCATATCTATCCGTCTAAATGGCTCTAATTCGTCTGCCAATCTAACACTCGGTATTTGCAGTTTACTTTCTGAGCCAAAAATACTAGAGCCATCAGCTCCTTCATCAGCAAAAGAAATTCCATTATTGTCTATCCAAACGGCTTTATTTAGAATATTTATATCTGTAATTTTATTTTGAGCTAAATTTTGTTTGAGTATTTTGGCAATTTTAGGATGAGCTTCGTAGGCATATATTTTGGCTTGTGGGTAATTTTGGCGGAAATACAAAATACTCATTCCTATATTAGATCCACAATCAATAATAACTGGTTCTCGATTTTCTGTTTCGAAGCGATAGAGTTCGTCTGTAAAAATATCTTTGTATTGCCAGACAAAAGATTCGGTATCGGCTACCCGAAAGGAATAATCCATAAATTTAACCTTTGCTTCAGTATGACGGGCTTTATCGGCATATTTTGCAGCAAGATACCAGAATGTACGTTGATTTTTATCGCTTAGAAAACGATAGAATTCTTTAAAAGCTAATTTCAGGGCTAATTTCATGATTTAAAGCATATTGATTGTTTGTAACAGCATTAAAAGCTTTTAGATAACCATTAATTACGGTATGTATATTTATTTCATTTTTAATAATTTCCAGCGCATTTTTACCAAACTTTTCAATTTTTTCAGGTTGCGAAAGTAATTGTTCAATTTTTTGAGCCAAATCCAAAGTATCATCATCTCTAAAATAATATCCAGAGTAACCGTCCTTTACAAGTGCTTTTTCTGTTCCATCGGCAGTAGAACAGATAATAGGTTTTCCAAATGCCATAGCTTGATTAATAGATAAACCGCCCATTCCAGCTAATACATATATTTGAGATGAAAGCAAATATTGCCCAAGAATTTCATTATCGTATATTGCTCCTACAAAACGGACATTTTGTTCTAAATTATTTTGTATAACTTGTTGTTTTAACTTTTCTTCTTCGATGCCTTTCCCAATTACAAGCAATTCGATATCAGGAATATTTTTTTTCAGAAGGACTAAAGCATCTATTAATAAATGAACTTTTTTCCATGCCACAAGGCGGCCGATATGTACGATACGATTTTTATTATCGGGTAAAATAGCCGGAAGCTTTTTTATTTTTTCATGAGCTTTAAAAATTTGATTAGTATCGGGCGAATTTGTGATGATAAATATTTTTTCTTTGGGAAGTCCGTAACTGGAAATTATTTCTTTGGCTTGCGGAATATAATTTACGGTGGCACTAATCACTTTATCATAATAAAAGCTTCTTTCCCAAGTAAGTAAATGATATTTGAGTTTAAATTTTAAATTTACTTTTTCATGGGCTTTTAAATCTTCATTTAAGTATAAATATTCCTTACTTTTGTAATATTCTATTGCCTTATTTTTGTGAGGTACTTTAAATGGTATCTCCTTTAAAATTAACTCTATATTGTTTATTTTGAGATAATTCCTCAATTTAAGATTAACTGTAAAATCAAGGATATATGGCCAAATTGTTACTATAATTTCAGGTTTTTCTTCTTCTATTAAATTTTGCAATCCACTAAGAATATAATTCCCGTAAAAAGCCTTTTTTTCTTTCAAATAGCGAACTTTAAAATTTATCCCTTCGTGTGTTTGTTTTACTCCATTTCCAAAAGTACCGGCTTTTTGTTGAGGGACAACTACAACTATTTCCAGATTTTGGACAGTATTTAAACGGCTCAATACAAAATTATAGTAATGAGGTAGACCACCAAATGTAAAAAGTACTTTCATGATTTCAGATTAACATGAATTAAAATTATAAGATTTTTTCAATAATCTCAACAATTCGTTGGCTTGCCTTGCCATCCCAATTTTCTGGGATTTTTCCTTTTGGGCTGTTTCCTCTCAAAATCTCCTCCACTTTTTCTATTATCAAAGCTTTGTCTAGTTTGAGCAGCTGATTTGTTCCTTCGGTTATTGTAATTGGACGTTCGGTATTAGGCCGCACAGTAAGACACGGAACTTGCAAAAAAGTTGATTCTTCTTGAATTCCTCCAGAGTCGGTTACTATCATTGTAGCTTCTTTAATTAATTTCAGGAAATCAAAATATCCCAAAGGTTCGGTGAATACTAAGTTATCTTTCGGAAGCAAGTGTTCCAAGTTCAAGCGCTTAATATTCTTACGGGTTCGTGGATGAATAGGGAAAACAAGTGGAATTTTTTCGGATAAAGTATTAATGGTTTCCAAGATAAGCTTCAAATTATCAACATTATCAACATTTCTTGGCCGATGAAAAGTTAACAAAGCATATTTATGCTTTTCTATCTTTATTTTTCCAAGAATAGTTGAATTATTAATATTGTCAGAAAAAGCAACAAGCGTATCAATCATTGTATTGCCCACAAAATGAAGTTTAGCTGTATTTTTTCCTTCGTCTTTTAAGTGTTTTAATCCGCTTGGTTCGCTTATGAAAAACAAATCACTAATAGTATCCACCAAAATACGATTAATTTCTTCGGGCATTCCTCTATCAAAACTACGCAGACCACTTTCAATATGAGCAACCTTAAAGCCCATTCGATTAGCAGCAAATCCAACAGCAAAAGTCGAATTCACATCGCCCGGAACCAATACCAAATCGGGTTGGTACTCTAAAAGAGGTTTTTGTACCCTATTTATAATTTGAGCTATAATTTCCAATTGATTTTCACCTTTTACATTTAAAAAATAATCGGGTTTTCTGATTTCCAATTGTTCAAAAAAGATTTGATTCATTGAATAATCATAATGCTGCCCTGTATGTAACAGTTTATATGTAAAGTTTTCGGCTTTATTAAATTCTTTTTCTAACTGGGTAATTTTTATGAGATTTGGACGTGTCCCCACACATACTAATATTTTTTTCACCTGATATCTATTATTAAATTAATGCTAATTCTTTTAAAATAGTATATATATTCACTCGCTACTAAATATGTAAATGTTTTTGGTTAACTTACTGATGTTCCGAGGAGAACAAAAGCAAATATACAAAATGCGATACCTGCACGGGATAAAAGCTTGCATCTTGAATTTACAATATACTTTGCACAAAGATATGTATTCTACAATGATTGACAATAGAAAAAAATAAAAGGGCATACGTTTTTTTAACTACAGTTCCTTTACTCATCAAAAGTCTTTACCAATATTTTTTGTACTTGTTCATTCACTAATGGCGATACTTTTGTAACATAAATAAGAATGCCAAAAATGAAACTAATAAAAACACTTCTTACAAGAATATCAGTAATAAAATTCTTCATTTCAGGAATTAATGTCTGTAAAAAATAAGTAAAAGCTCCAATCACAAATACAATCAACAGCTTGTAATCAAAAGGCTGGAGCTTATATCGTATCAAAAGGAAAAAGTAGCGAAGCAGATTATAAAATAAAATAGAGATAAAAGAGGCGAGAGCTGCACCGGTTACGCCGTATATAGGAATAAAAATATAATTTGTAGCAATGGTCAAAAAAACCAAAATAATGGTAAAATAAGTGATGAGACGATAATGGGGAGAAGTGGAAATAATCACATTATTCGAGCCGGAAATCATCTCAACAAGAGCAGACAAAGCAATAAAGAAAATCACATAGCGCCCTGCGGCATATTCAGGCGGCAGAATGTGAAAAACATTTTCGATATTTGCCCAAACACCAATAAAAAGTAAAATTCCAAAAATAGCCTGATTTATTACACTTTTTTTGTAAATATCACGAACAAAGGCTAAATCCTTGTTCTTCCAGGCATCGGCATAAAAAGCCGCGGCAATTTTAGCCAAAGGTCGCGAAGGAATACGTATTAAGGTACCAAAGAAATAAGTTATACTGTAAATTCCCGTTGCACTCAAGCTTACCATAGCACTTAGCATAATAATGTCGGTTCGCATCACCACCACACCGGCAAAACTGCTTACAAAACTAAATAAACTGACATTAAGCAGTGATTTAATCAATTTTTTGTCCAAAAAATGAAATTGTGACCGCCAGTAAAATTGCTTTTCTATAATTAATCTTCCGATCATCACTATCGGCGGCACGGCAAAAGCACCAATATAAAGCATCACAAAAGTACGGAAATCTATCCAGTGAAAATAAAACAAGACTATGGCTATACTGAAAAACACCCGCTTTAAAAATTCATTCAGAAACATTCCCAAAGTGGCATTATATAATACAGAAAAATAGTTATCTAAAAAATAGAATAAAAGCGAAAAAAAGATAAAGGGATATACATAATTATAGTACAGAACAAAAAGGGCAGATTTATCTATATTCGTCTCCACAATAAGCGGTTTCAAGAAAAAATAAAGACAAAAACTTATAATAGTCCCAAGAATAGCAACAAGAATAAGAAGAGAAAAAAAACCATTGTGTTGCTTTTTACCATCTCTGAAATAGGTAAACATCCGAACAATTGTACTATTAAAACCAAGGGTAGCCACTAAAGCAAAAATTCCGCTATAAGAATTAAGTAAACCAATAAGCCCATTTTCGGTAGCCGAAATAATATTTGGGAGTAATAAACCTGTATTAATAAACCCAAGAAGT
>CAYQXT010000247.1:0-6249 GCA_964421365.1 uncultured Bacteroidaceae bacterium | reverse complement strand
CGACAAGCTTTACAAAGTGGTAGAGGCGGACAGGTCTGTTCCTAATTTGGTTCAGCCCTAGGTGGCGCAGGTGATGTCCCCGTTTTCTTTTTGATATGATGACGCCGTTGCTTAAAAAAATTCTGCATTTTGGCATTAAAATATTTGGAATCAGCGTAGGGATCAATTTCTCTCGTTTTCATATAAGCCTCTTTTGCTTTTTTAAAATTCCTGATACGCAAATAAGCATCTCCTAACAAATAATATTGTTTTAAATCGCTGGGATTTACACGTATACACTGTGTTAATAATTCATTTATACAATCTTGGTTTCTCTTTAAATGAAATAAAGCGACGGCTTTGATGTAGTGGAAATACCAAATATTAAAAGCATAAATGGCCGAATCTGCGTTTATCAACAAGTCTGAATATCGTTTTTCTGATATTAAACTCTGGAAAATAAACAGCCGGGGAGCCAGATAATGTGGATAAAGTTTAAGGGCTTTTCCAAATTGCGCTTCAGCTGAAAACAACTCGTTTTGATGATATTTAATTTCTGCAGAATAAAACCACGGCGATGGTATCGTATTTACCTGGCGTTTAATAATATTAAAGGTGTTTTCGGCTTTTACCCACTCGCCGTTATTGATTTGTCTGATTCCCGTATTAATTTCCATCACATATTTTTTGTCAATTTGCTCATGTGTGATTTTATAGGAAACCAGCCATGTGTCCATATTTCTTAGTAGCGTACTGTCAGTACATTTAACAATGGCCTGGTTGATATTGGAATAAAAAATTTGAGGGTTCCTGCCAAGAGAACTAAAAGCATTGAATATCTCAAAATAAGGTTGTCTTTCAACGGAACTCAGTTGTTTCAGGTGAGAGATAATAGTCGGGTTAAAAATAATCTTTTGATGTTTAATATTGTCATTTAAAAAACCTACAAGATCATTAAAGTCATTGAACCATCCGGTATTAATCAGTTCCTTAGTTTTTTTCGGAAATTTATTTAAAATATTTATGTTTAAAGGTGTTATTCCATCAATAATCTTTAAAGAATCAGTTTGAACAAGCATGCGACTTAGCAGATCAACAAAAAGAAAAAATTTGTAATTAGAATAATTACCTGTTTCCAGTAAAGCCATTCTGGACTGCTTCAGTATTCGTTTGTCAGCGTCGTATTTAGAGTTCATTTTGTTTCTGATTTTAAGTACCTGTACTTTAAGTTGGGGAGTCGTTTGCAGATAAGGCTGAAAAACGTTTTCTCCCTGAATAAAAGTTTGTAATACAGCCATACAACTGTCAAGTGATGGTTTACTTCTTTTCTTTAAGAAAGCCTCATGCTTCTGTAAAAAAACGTTATATAATGAATCTGTATAGTCTTTAATGGCTTTGTTTGGAATATCTAAAGTTGCCTTGTTGTAGAACGAATAGGCTTTTATTTCAGGATTGCTTTGGGCATCTTTCTCAATTTGGTATAGTGTTTTGAAAGCTCGTATATATTCTTTTTTACCCATCATTTCCTGTGCTTCTTCAAAAACTTTTTTGTACTTGTCGAAAGAGGGAAAAAAAATCTCGCGTAGGGTAACAGGGCCTGATTTATCAATTTTGTCAACAAAGTAAAAAGCTTTGTAAAGCAGAAGGTTCTCCTTTGAAAAAGAGAGGAGTATTCCTGTTATTTTGTCTCCCCCGGTTAATTGTACAGGTGGCCTGTTTTGGCTCTGCTTGTTACCATCCTGTTCAATACTAATTTGTAAAAAATAATCTTCAATATCGTTATTTTTGAAGTACTGTTTTCTCGCTGTTGGTTCGGGGGTAACGAGAAAATAGAGGTTGTCAGATTTTTTAAAATCTACCGGATTCAAATTTTTCCGGCCGGCACCATTGGTAAAGGTTAGTACCACCCGATAATCTGTTTTCCCCTTTTTCTTGTATATGAGGTTTGCGGACTGGCCGAAGGAGGTTAGGCCTGAAGTCATAAAGTAAAAAAAAATGAAGCTTATAAATAGATTTTTCATCGGAGTAGTTGGGTTTTAATGCAAATTTAATAAAATAATACTTTCTTTGAGTGTATCAAGGACCGGTATGATGCCAACCGAAATGACACATTATTTATAATCTAAAAAAAAATTACTTTCTGACACTTAACAGCGTGTCCCGTCTTTAGTTAAAGTTTTGTCTTTCATAAAAAACACCTTTTTTAGACGCCTTCGATTATTATTTGGCGTATCCGATGTCTTATATAGCGTTTAGTTCTAATTTATCTCATCTATCCTACACCGAGTTTTTGCAGACTTGAAGATAAAATAGCAAAGTAATTAGTAAGAATCAATATTCCCACAATTATTAAAAACACACCCGAAATTATTTCGATAAGGCGCATGTGTTTTCTGATTCTTTTAGAAGCTGCCAAAAATGAGTTGACGGCTAATGAAGCAATAAAAAACGGGATTCCAAGACCTAGCGAATATGCTGCTAACAACTCAATCCCACGACTGACGGTTTCGGTTGATCCGGCATAAAATAAAATGGTTCCAAGTATGGGGCCGACACAGGCCGTCCAGCCAATTGAAAAAGCACTTCCAATTAAAAATGAACCGAATAAACCCGATGGTCTTTTTGCAAATTCAAACTTTATATTTTTGTTTAAAAATTTAAAATTGAACAGGCCCATTATATAAAATCCAAAAAATATAATAATAATTCCGCCAATCCAACGTAAAACATTTTGGTATTCTCTTAATATATTCCCTAAAGAACTTGCAGCGGCTCCCAGCAAAATAAAAACGGTTGAAAAGCCCGCAATAAACAAAAGAGAATGTTTAACCGTTGTCATCCTTACCCCGCCTTTGGTCAGGTCCTTAAAGGTCAGGCCTGTAATATAAGAAAGATATGAAGGGACGAGAGGCAAAGCACAAGGAGCAACAAAAGACAACAACCCGGCTGTAAATGCGATTAATAATGAAACATTCTGATCCATAGTGTCCTACCTTATTGTTTTAGTTTTGATTAATAAGGTTTTTAATTAAAGTAAAAGCCTCTTTTTTCGACCAGTCTCTATAACCTTGCGCTACTGCAAATGCATTTCCGCTTTTGTCAATTAGGTAAGTAGTTGGTGTCCCCGTTACCCGGTATTGGCTTGTCACCCTTCCCGTTGGGTCTAATAGTGCTGAATTATATGTGCCGGAATTTTCCGTAAACGTGTATCCCGTTTTTTTTATGAATGGCTTTACTGCTTTCGCTCCCTCACGGTCGCTGAAAACAGCTATAATGACAAAAATTTTATCTATAAATCTGTCGTGTAGTTTTTGCAAATGTGGCATCTCTTTACGGCACCACATGCACCAGGTAGCCATAAAATTAAGTAATATGAATTTACCTCTGTAATCTTTTAGACTTACCGTCTTTCCGTTTATATTTTTCAATTTAAAATTCGGTGCTACTACCTTTTGCTTAAACTTTTGAATTCCCATAGCAAGCATAAGAGTATTTATATTCTCAGAAGGATTAACATTTGACGTACTTGTTTCCTTCACGGCAGTTGTCTTTTTTTGAGCCTTAGTTTTTTGGTTTGAACAAGCTGATAACATAAAAACCAGAATCCCCGTTAAGGATATTTTTAAAAGAATATTTAAAATTTTCATCTGTATTCTGTTTTTGTCTCAAAAGTACTTATCTTTTTGATGAATTGCAATATTTAATATTGTTTCTCAAAAAAGACATCCTGGAATTGTTAAAAAAGCATAATAAGATGTTTTTCGAATAAAAAATAAGAGTACTTTTCCACATTAATTATTTATTATAACACAATGAAAAAAGAAACAGCAAAATTCTTCAACGAATGTAATGGATTTGGATCAAGCCAGGCCGGCTTAGCCTGGTTCCAAAAAACCGGTAAAATTATTTCACATGGCTCAGGGAACTATGTGACAAATGAAAGGAGTATAAACCAAAAAACAGGAGAAACATTATGTTAATTAAAATAATATACGTCAGCTTGATATTGATTTTTTTATCTCCGGTTGCCGCATTAGCTCATGGCGATAAAAAGGAGGCTGTGAAAGTAACGGCAACTACTACAATGAGCCCAAAAGAGGGTAATAATTATATTATAGACAGTCTTGAACGCGCAGAAAAACAAAAAGGTTTTGCTGAGATTAGTGAAGATGTAAAGGAAAGTACCGTGCCGACGGTTATAAAAGCCCTTAGTTTAGCCGCTATCATTGCTGGTTTGGCTTTTCTTTATATGCCAAAAAAGAAAAAGAGCTAAAAATGGATGATATTAAAAAACAAGATGGAATGAATTGGAGCTTAAAAGACTTCAACTATTCGGTTCCGGAACATGCAAAGAGGTTTGGATATACTGTTGGTGGCGTTACTTTTGTGGGATTTATCCTGCTAATAATATCCGGAATAATAATGGCTTTTTTCTTGACCCCGACAGTAGGACAAGCACGGCAAAGCGTTTTGGAATTTGCGACCAACCCATGGGGTTTTTGGTTACGATCATTTCACAGGTGGCTTGCTGAAGCAGTAGTCTTTTTAATCATACTGCACATGTCAAGAGTTATTATTACCGGATCATATAGAGGGAAAAGAAAATTAAATTGGTTCTTCGGAATAGGTCTGTTATTAATAACACTTACCTTCCTTTTTTCAGGAACCGTAGTTAAATGGGATCAAGAAGGTTACGAAGCTTACGGGCATGCAATTGAATCGTTAGGATTGATACCTGTCGTAGGCGCCTATCTTGCAAAATTTATTGAAGGGTCTGCTGTTGTGATGCGAATGTTTGTAACTCATGCAATAGTATTGCCTACTCTCCTGTTGCTATTTTTGATACCTCACTTGGTTTTAATGAAACTAAATGGCTTATCTCCTTTGCCCGGGAAAAAGACTACACAAACGATTCCTTTTCATGTACATGTAAAGAAAATCTTCGGTTGGAGTCTGGTTATTTTTGGGCTTATTAGCTTTTTGGCTATGCAATTCCCGGCCGTATTATATCCCGGACCGTTTTTAGGCGCTGAAATTACAAAACCACCTTGGATGTTTTTAGTTCTTTATCAATTTGAAGATTGGTTTGGCGTTATTTCTTTGTTAATAGTACCCATGGTGATAGTATTAGGCCTTATTTTGTTGCCATATATAGATTCTGGAAAAGATGATTATTCATTGATAAGAAAAATTGTGGTATGGGGATATCTTATTATTGTAGCAATTTTTATTACCTTTATTATACATGTTGCTCTTTCTCCTCCCGTACATCATCTTATGATGTAAATATTCAGGTGTTCTTAAAAAGAAATATTCTTCTTAAGGACACCTCCTTTAGTACTAAGTTTTCTGTGTAAGCAATTGTTTCTACAAAGGTTTTGTCCGTTTTATATGGGGATAACTTTAATAGTTGTTGTTCAATGTTATAGTATGCCGTCTCTGCAGCTTTGCTGGGAATGAAGAATTAACAGATTGCTCAGATTATAGAAGCCGCAAAAAATGAATTAATGGCTAATGAAGCAACAAAGAGATGGATTCCAGGGCTAGGCGAATATGGCTTTGACTACTCAATTTCTTGACTAACTGTTCGCTGCTCTCCGGTATAAAACAAGATATTTTCAATTGGACTTACCGGTGCTGCCGGAAACAAAAAAACCTCTGCTGATTTTCATCAACAAAGGCTTGAAATTGTACCCGGAGCCGGGGTCGAACCGGCACGAGTGTTACCTCACTGGTTTTTGAGACCAGCGCGTCTACCAATTCCGCCATCCGGGCATGTTACTAGCAACTTTAGCGGGCGGCAAAGGTATAAAAAAATTCTTTTATCCGGTTTTGCTTTCTCATATAATAAAATTTTGCCGACTTTTGTTTTACTTTACTTTCCGGCTGTCATGAAAAGATATCTCCCTTTTCTTTTTTTGATGTTTCTGTTTACGGATGTTTTCACACAAACTTTAAAACATTCGCAACAGCGTGATTCGTTAGTCAGAGCCTGGCGGGCAGTACAGGAGGCGAATGCCGTGATCGCAAGGAAACGCTTTATAAAAATACTGCAAACGACAAATAAAGACTCGGTCTTTACTCTTGATTTGTCGTCTTGTTATTTTTCGAAAATACCTGATATTTCAGCGTTTAGGCATATCAAAAGTATCCAGGCATCATACAATAGCCTGAAAAAAGTTCCGGCTGGTCAACTGAAAAGTGACAGTCTGCATAAGGTAATCTTTTCATTTAACCAACTGAAAAAAATCAGGTTCCCTAAAAGCACTT
>CAYQXT010000246.1:0-6260 GCA_964421365.1 uncultured Bacteroidaceae bacterium | reverse complement strand
GTCGGACGGCTTCATTAATCAATTGTAAACGAGCTGTTTATTTTTACAGTTTTAATAAATCTATCCGTTCAACCGTTTTTTAGATTGAATCTTATATTATTTCTAGAAAAAGAAATGCTCCACGATGGAGCATTTCTTTTTCTAGTTTAGATTACCAGATTTCAATAATTCGCTTTATATTTGTAGGCTAAACAGGGGAAGATGATTAAAAAAGTAACTATATTTCTACTAAGTATTTTATTTTTAGGATTAAATGCATGTAAAGAGGATAAACCAAAGAATATTCTCCCGCCTCAAAAAATGCAGGCCATTTTACAAGATCTTCACCTTTACGATGCTCTCCTTAGTGATAAACGTTATTTTGACAGCAAATTCAAAGATTCTAGTATTTCGTACTACAATTATATCTGGGAAAAAAATCAAACCGATTACAAAGAATTTAAAAAATCGCTTGAATATTATTCAGCGCGCACCGAAGTTCTCAGTGCGATATATGACAGTATATTTAGCCATTTTACAAAAATGAGAGATTCTATTCGAAACGGGAATAAATTAGAATTAAATATCTCCGGTTACACCATGAATTTATGGAGCCAGAAAACAGAATGGCATGTTCCTAGCGATGGCGCCAAAAATAGCATTCGTTTCAATATAGCCACCAATTCACAAGGTTTATACACACTTTCGGCCGATATTCTAATGTATCCCAACGACAGTTCGGTAAACCCCAAAATGACCATTGTGGCTTATTATGAAGATGGGACTTTAGATGCCAGCTCGGATTACAACATAAAAAAAGATAAAACCTGGCTGCACCATACAGCAAAAGTAAAAACAAATCCTAATAAAAAATTAAAACGTATTGCAGGCTGGGTGTTAGACCATAGCAGACTAAACGGAACAAAACATGCTGATGTAGTAAATCTGAAACTTCTCTACACTACAAAATAATTCAACAATAATTACATCTAATATTCAATCATTTAACTAAATTAATAAAACTATTATTAAGTAGTTCTTTTAATTTTTAGAATTTCATCTTATCTTTGATCTATCAAGAACCCGAGATATGCCCCAAACACATATAAATAGATTTTTATTCATTTTACAGCTTTTATATGTAAATAGTATTCTCTATTTCTATCTTTTCTATTTTCACCGTTTACCCTATATATACAGTATTGCCACCTTTCTATTTATAATTCCTTTTTTATCTCTTGGCATCCTATTAACCATTATTTCTAAATATTTTAAAGCCTACAAGGCCTATCGAGATTTAATTTTGCTCACCATCGGAATATCAGCCGGAACATTATGGATTCCAATGCTACTCGGACTTTATACAGGCCCTCAGGAATACGGAATGGTATTAAAGAGTAAAAAAGCTTTTAATATAGAAATAAAGGATGTCCCGGAGAACGAAGATGCACTGTGGATGACCCTAAAAAGGGGAATCATCATGTATGATTTAAAAAGTGAGTACCACGAGGTGAACCGCTTTAGACAGAAAGAGTCTACCACAAACGACATCTATTCCTATTATACTTATCCGGTAGTATCAAATCAGTGGACACCAGATGCCCCTATATTAATTTTTTACTGTGAGAAACAAAAATATAATACCGAAAAAAAAGATAGCTGGAGTTTACCTTTTTTAATAGAGAGCCACTCGGATTATGCAAAAAAAGGAGGACTCATTATCCGCGATCCCAACAAAATAAAACTATTCTCTAAATCATTGATGAAAACATTACGAACCAAGGATATAAAAATTTCTGACTACACTGTATTTATTCAGCCTATTAAGAATTTCGATGCTTATTATTCCACTCAACGCCGTAATTTCTACATTTTTATTATTCTGATAAACATTCTCTGGGTAGGGATAACCGGAATAGCTCTGTGGCTAAATCGCAAAAAAACGGTTCAGTATGTCAATTTTGATTTTATGCAGTAATTTGTGATAAGAAACGGCTATGTTTTACAAGTTTCTAAATTTATTTATATCGTTCAAAATTTTCACACCAATAGAGTAGCGCTCAGGTATGTGTTAATTCTCCGGCAATTGACTTCTGCATATAATGTTTAATTTCTGCTAAACGATAATCTTGTCCTAACAAAAACATCAACTTAGTAATAGCAGCCTCGGTAGTCATATCAAAGCCACTAATAACTCCGGCCGAGAGAAGTTGAGTACTGGTTTCATAACGTCCCATTTCTACACTACCGGCATTGCATTGGGTAACATTAATCAGGATTTTTCCGCTGTTGCTTGCCATTTTCAGCTCCTGAATAAACCAATCATCCATAATAGCATTACCAGAGCCAAAACTTTCAATAACTATTCCTCTCAGATTTTCAACATTTAAAACCGCATGGACTAATTCTTTACGAATACCCGGAAAAAGTTTAAGAACGGCTACCTGATTATCAATATGAGTATTGAAGCGAGGAATACGCTCATACTGCGGATAATTTATCGCCCATTCCTTATATCTGATATGGATTCCTGCCTCGGCCAAAGCGGGATAATTTGCCGATTCAAAAGCCTCAAAATACTCAGCATTACGCTTGTGTGTACGATTTCCACGAAACAATTCAGTATCAAAAAAGATACACACTTCTGGTACCACAGCCTTACCGTCTTTTTGAGCACCGGCAATTTCGATTGCAGAAATTAGATTCTCCATTCCATCGGTACGAAGCTGACCAATAGGTAGTTGGGAGCCTGTAAGGATAACCGGTTTCTGTAAATCGGTAAGCATATAACTTAAGGCAGATGCAGTATAAGACATCGTATCTGTTCCATGCAGAATAACAAATCCATCGTAGGCTTCGTGCTTGGCAGCAATTAAATCGACTAACTGAATCCAGAAACGATGATCGATAGAGGCACTATCTAGCGGATTTTCGAAAGAGTAAATATCCAGTTCGATATGAAATTGCTTTAAGGAAGGCAGCAAATTAGTGATTTGTGTGAAATCAAAAGGCTTTAACGAATTGCTCTGCTCGTCTAAAAGCATCCCAATGGTTCCGCCGGTATAAATAAGTAGTATTTTTGAATTCATTTTTTCACCTTTTTAAATAGATTAAAAGCATTCAAGGTGGTTTGTTCGGCTAGTTCGTCAAGTTGTATTTGTTTAAGCTCTGCAAGTTTTTGTGCAATATAAATTATATAAGCACTCTCATTTCGTTTGCCACGTTTAGGCGTAGGGGCAAGATAAGGCGAATCGGTTTCTAAGATAAGTTTTTCTAAATCCACGTTTTCAATAATTTTATCTAATCCCGAATTTTTGAAGGTAAATATACCACCTACTCCCAACAAAAACCCATATTCAAGGGCACGTTTAGCTTGTTCCTCATTACCGGTAAAGCTGTGAAAAACCCCTCTTAATTGATCGTTGGCCTCGTGCTCTAAAACAGAAAAAACCTCATCAAAAGCCTCTCGGATATGGATAGAAACCGGTAGTTGCAATTCCTTAGCCCATTTTAATTGTAAGCGAAAAGCTTCCTGCTGTTCTTTCAGCCGACTTTTATCCCAGTACAAATCAATTCCAATCTCTCCTATTGCAATATAATTAATATCCGCTAATTGCTTTTCGACAAAACGAAGTTCCTGCCGATAGTTTTCTTTCACCGAAGTAGGATGCAAGCCCATCATCGGAAAGCAATTGTTTGGAAATTGTTGGCATAAGTTCATCATCGGAGAATAGGTCTGACTATCAATCTGGGGTAGGAATAGATATTCTACCCCCGCTTCTATGGCAGCCCGAACAATTTCATCACGTCCGGTATCAAACTCTTCTAAATATAAATGTGTATGAGTATCTACAAATAGCATCTTTTTGATGCAAAAATAGAAATTAATTTGATTCTACAATAGATTGCTTACTTGAGTTTCCTCAAAATTATTCAAAAAGCAATTCCAACTGATTTTTTGGCACTTTATGTCGCTTTTTTGTTATATATTCGATACCATATTTATTACTATAAAGACAATTATAAATTCCTTCAGCCATTGCATAATTATAAAATACAGGTATTCCAAAAAATCTTTTTGATAGAAAAAATATTTTTTCAAAAATCATTTTCAATTTAAGATTTTTTCCGACATAAACGGAGGTGAAATAAGCTATTGCAAGAACTAAAACAACAATATTTCTTATTCCAATATAACTCTGAACTCTCACATCTTCAAGATTATAGATTTGTTTTATATATCTAAAAACCTCCTCACATTTCCAGCGGGTTAAATAAATTTCCTGAAAAATAAAACATTATCACCGCCTCTGTCAATTGTCCAAATACCTCTGTTCTCAGTGTGAACACTCACTGTATCAATTGCTTTTATGATTTCGGCATTCGCACTTTTAAAATCATCGGCTTCTTGCGAATAAGTTGTATTATACAACAGAACTGCGTTATTATCAGTTATGTTTGAGCCTACAACTTGGCAAAGCCAGTAACCTCTTGCTTTTTCGTTTTTGCTGCCATCTCTAATGTCGCACAAATTTTCCATTTTTTTAGCATAAGGCTTCACTATTTCTCCCGGGTCTAATGCTAAAACTATGTCTTTCAGTTTTTTTATTAGAGGCAAGCCGGGATATGGTATCATTTACCTGTTCAGTAAAATCTATATCATCAAGATTTCGACTTAATCTATCCTCTGTTTTTATTAGAGGAATTTTCTCTTTTAAACTGCGTGCAATATTGGACAGTTTTACATCTTTACTTGCCTGTATTCCAAATATTAACTCTTTGATTAATCGCCTTTTAGGTTTGCTGAATCCTTTTGAAATAATTCCTGAAAATTTAGAAATTTGCAGTTTTATTTTATTTGCTATCTTTGCATTGGAGTCCATCATTGACTGTTTTGGTTTGTTTTTAGCTACAAAGATAGTCATTGGACTCCATTTTTAAGGAATTTTTAATTCGTAAATAAAAAAAAACAAACTTCCACTTTTAAAAAATATTTCTCACTTGAATATCAGCAAATTACAGATCACTCAATTCGTTTTTTGAGGAAACTCAAGATAAACGAACATGTTATTCAACATATCTATTTGTTAAATAACATAAGTATTTACGTATATGCCAAATAAGACGATATAAAAGCATCAATAGTTGTATATTCCTAAGGATAATAGTCTGTTAAAGTTACAGACCTATTGTAAAAAGAGGAGTTGACATAAAATCCAAGACCTCTCACCTTTTTTATAGAGGAAATAATTAGATAAAAAACTAGCTCTATACTAAAGAAATTAGAGCTTGCTTTTATAGCAAAAAGTACAGATTTTATATTTAACGAGCTGCTTTACCTTGCTTTTCCTCCAACATAAAACTTTCTGCATTTTCGACCATTTTTCTTGAGCCCACAAAAAAAGGAACTCTCTGATGCAAACTCATTGGTTTAAGATCCAGAATACGATTTCCCCATCCATCCGTAGCCATTCCTCCTGATTGTTCGACAATATAAGCCATCGGATTGCACTCATACAGCAAACGCAGCTTTCCTTCGGGATGAGTGGCCGTTTCGGGATAAATATAAATTCCACCTTTTAATAAATTTCGATGAAAATCGGCTACCAGCGAACCAATATAACGCGAAGTAAAAGGACGTTTTGTCTCTTCGTCATTCTCCTGGCAATATTTAATATATTTTTTCACCCCCGTTGGGAATTTAATGTAATTTCCTTCATTAATCGAATAAATAATTCCATTTTGAGGAGTTTCCATATTGGGATGAGATAAGCAAAACTCTCCAATAGAAGGATCTAATGTAAAACCATTCACGCCTCTTCCTGTTGTATAAACCATCATGGTAGAAGATCCGTAAATAATATATCCGGCAGCAGCTTGCTTGGTTCCTTCTTGCAAAAAATCGGCCATAGTGGCTTTATGGCCAATAGGAGATACCCGACGATAAATAGCAAAAATAGTTCCAATAGAAACGTTTACGTCTATATTAGAAGATCCATCTAAGGGATCCATGGTAACAATATATTTTCCATCATTGGCCAAATCATCATCAAAAGTAACGATTTCTTGATTTTCTTCGGAAGCAATACCACAGCATTCACCACTGGCTTTAAGAGCCGAAATAAATTTCTCATCGGCAAAAACATCTAATTTTTTTTGGGTATCTCCGGTTGCATTGATATCATGTGTTTCTCCCAGAATATCTACCAGTCCGGCTTTATTCACCTCTCGATTTACAATTTTAGCTGCAATTCCGATATGACTTAATAATCGAGATAGCT
>CAYQXT010000245.1:0-6265 GCA_964421365.1 uncultured Bacteroidaceae bacterium | reverse complement strand
AATCATGGGTAGCATAACATTTTCGAGCGCTGTGTAGCGGGGTAAAAGATTAAATGTCTGAAATACAAATCCAATTTCGGTATTCCGGATCTCTGCCAGTTGGTCGTCTTGCAATTCACTCACTAATTTATTATTTAGCCAATAAGTACCAGATGTGGGCGTATCCAAACAGCCTAAAATGTTCATATAGGTAGATTTTCCTGACCCCGAAGGTCCCATGATGGCAATATATTCGCCTCTGTTAATTTGCAAAGAGATAGAATTTATGGCTATTACTGTTTGGGAACCCACTTTGTAATGTTTCGCCAGATTTTGGCATTTTATCAGTGTTTCAGGCATTTTTACTCTCTTTAGTGTACATATATTCAGGTTTATAACAATGGTATATGACCTCGGTATCGTCTATACGGTAGCGATTTATTTGCTCTTCGCTGAAATTATGGACAAAATCGTCTGTGATTACTTCAAAGCCTGCTTTTTCTAAGCGTTTATTATAGTCTGCACCATAAATTCGCAGGTGGTCGTATTGTCCAAAAATTTTCTCGCGCTCTTTGGGGTCGGTGATGCTGAAATCTTCGTATGTTTCACGGCGATTTACATCTAATGGTACCTGCAAAATAGCCCAGCCACCTGGGCGCAAAACTCGCAACATTTCGGTCATGGCTTTGTGGTCATCATCGATGTGTTCCAGCACATGATTGCAGAAAATGACATCAAAGCAATTGTCTTCAAAGGGCATCTCCCGAATGTCCATTTTGATATCGGCAATGGGTGATTCTAAATCGGCAGTGGTATAATTTAGATTAGCCATTTTTTTGAAATGCTTTAAAAAGGGCTGTTCGGGCGCTATGTGCAACATTTTATAGTCTTTCTCAAAGAAATCTGTTTTATGTTGGAGGTAGAGCCAGAGTAGGCGGTGGCGTTCTAAAGAGAGACACCTCGGACAGAGCCGGTTTTCCTGTCCCTGATTTCCATAGGGGAGCATTTTCCGAAATTTGTGTTCACATACTGGGCATTCGTATTTGTTTCCCGAGTATAAAAAACTGGTTATACGGCTAAACAAATAGCTAAATTTAATAAGATAAGGACGCGGAATTCTTCGGACTAAAAATGTAATTAATTTTTTCATTAATCGTTTTATTGGTTCATAAACCGCCAATTAAATAAATAAATTGGTCTTTTGGTTTTTATTTAGATTTCAAAATTACCTATTTTTTAGAGTATGGCAATAAAAAAAGAGTATTTTTTATGCAGAAAGCAAAGGAAGCGGCTACCGAGTTATAGAAAACAAGCCACTAGCTTACTGTTTGCTATCTCGCAGCGCTTTCGAGCCTGTAAGAACCGTTTCATTTTCCTAAAGCTCCGATTTGAACGTTTTTTTGTACTTCTCAAAGCTCATTTTTTTGTAGGCATCTTCGCCGTAATAATGCAGAATAGGCTCTATTTTTTCCGGCGGTAGAAAGGCCTGAATTCTGTCCAGTATTTTGCTGTTTTTGTCTAAAATCATTAGTGAAGGGAAATATAATTTCCCGGCAAGCATGGCCACTACCAATTGATGAAATGGTTTGGGTGAATTGGGCACAAAAGTACCACCAAATGCTTTTATGGTATCTTGTGAAATGCCATTGAGGTGCACATTATAAAAATGGGCATTCATATATTCTCCTATGGTGCGGTTATTATAGGTCTGCATATACTGGATGGTACTCAAATTTTTCTCGTTTAGATAAAAATCTATGAGGATTTTTTTGTGTGTTTGTTTCTGCTTTTCTAATGCCTCTTCTAAGCTCATCCACCTAGCCACGCTGTGAACCATAGAATATCCTGTATTACTTTTTTCGGGATATACTTTGCGAAAATATTTAAGGTATGTGGGATAATCGACTGTTTTATAGGCAGCTTCGGCATAATAAATCAGAATGGGCAAGAAATGATTTCTGTCATAATAACCGTTATAAACCTCGCCCCTTCCATTAGTTTGAAAAAAGACATAAGAGGGAAAATAAGGCTTATTCCCTGTTAAATAAAGGATTAAAGGATGTACGCTAAGCTTTTGATTAGGCTTAAATACACTATCGTTGAAGAAAGTAAGCGTTTTTTGCGAGTGGCGTTCTATCTTGCAATTATAAAACAGCACATTTAGGTATTGTGCTACGGTTTTGTCAGACATAACACTATCTAACATCATTTTAGAGCTGTCGTTTTTCTCATCGTAGAGGTATAGCATAATGGGTTTTTGCCTTTGCAAAAAAGTGTCGCGTACTTGTTTTAGTTTCAGCCAATTAACCGTAATGCTATCTTTTTTAGTGTTTTGGGCATTGCTGTTTAATAGGCTGAAAATTAGGATAATAATTAGATTAACTCTTTTCATTTGCTTATAATTTTATTTTTACCACATAGACACATTAGAAAATATAGATTTTATCTATTTATATTTTAATATTAACCACATAGCACATAGATAACATATTTTTTTTATACAAGGAAAGATACTTTGAGTGCACATAGTGAAAATTTTTATAAAATTTTCTGTGTCATACAATCAGCTAACAACTATGTTCTAATTTTTCATTAACAATTATCAATTATATTTTAGTTTATGCTTAAATGTCTGTTCAAATTTCTGCCAATTGCTTTTTTTATAGTCGTTATGCGCGATAAAAGCCAAAAAGGATTCCATAATTACTGGATTTAGATATTCTTGCAGCCGTGTGATTGCGTTCCCCTTTTCGTCTAAAAATACAATGGTCGGAAAATAAATATGGCCTTTATTTATAGCAAATTGTATGGCAAAATTATGAAATGGATTTTGCTTGGTGTTGTTGATAAATGTTTGATTTCCAACTCTTACCGTATCTGTACTCATCGCATTAAATCGTACTGGGTAAAAATTTTGGTTCAGATAAGCAGCAATAACCGGATTCCGGTAATTTGTTCTCCCCATAATTGTTGCGGTGCTCACCCCTTTGGCATAAATCTCTAAAAAAATTTTTTTGGGTTTGGTTTTTATGAGTTCAAACGCCTTTTCGGGAGTGTACCAATGTACGATGCCTGTGGTATCAAATTTTTGTGTCGGTTTAAGTTCGCTAAGTTGCTCCTCGTAAGCCTTTGGGTAGGTATACCAGAACAGATGCTCATAAAAATCGTAAGGGGTGCTTCGATTAATTTTTTCGGCAAAGTAATAGAGTATAGGCTCTTGTTTGCGAATATCCTGATAGCCCGGAATGACTGTTTTTTCCCCATCTAAATCTATATAAACTATTGAGGGATAAGACATCCTGCCGTCTAAGAGTGTGTAAGCCAAGGTTTGGATATATTTATTGCCTCTTTTTACACTCACAAAAGCTGAATCTTTATACTCAATAGTGTCATTCGACTCAGCATTCAATCGCACCGGATAATAGTAGGTGTTGATATAATTGGCAATTTGCGGATTGGTGAAGGTGGTTTTCATCATGTGCTTACACCAACCGCACCAGTCGGTATATACATCTATCATTATCGGCTTAGGATTTTTCTTGTTGAGTTTCATCGCCGTTTCAAAGTCGTACCATTTAATAGGGCTCGTATCAACGGTATGTTGAGCTACGGCTATTTTACTTACTATCAGTAATAAAAAAACTATTTTTTTCATCTGTTCAAAGTTTGACCACTAAATTTCACAAATTAACACTAAAATTTTAATCTTATATATGAGTTTGGCATAAGAAGCCACGAATGAATGAGTAATAAAAAAAAACATTATCTTTAGCGAGTGCTTACTACCTGCAATCAAGTACCTTGTATTTTTACATGGACTTTTCATTTGCCTGTGGTTTATCTAATAACTCTTTTAACTTATACTTTTTGTCGAATTCCTGCCAAGTATAGCTTATATAATAGTCTTTTGCAATATAAATAAGCAATTTTAAGAATTTTTTAGACTTCCAGTAACCCGGAACAACTGCAATAGTTTCGTTTTTTTCGTTGGTAAAATTAAAGGAAGGAAAAGCTAATTGTCCATGCAACAGATTAATTGCTAACTCATTATATTTTGAATTCTGATAGGCCGGTTTATAGCTTTGATTTAGTACTCTTATTTCGTTGGTGTCTTCGGCATTGTATCTTACTGCATAAAAATGCTTGTTTATATACGCAATAACTTGCTTATTTGTAAAAGTTGTTTTTTCCATTACTTTGCACCAGTAGCACCAGTCTGTGTAAACATCAGTAAATATTTTTTTGGGCGATCGGCTATTTTTATTAAAAGCAGAATCTACGGCGATCCATTTTATTTTCTGAGCCGACATGTCTAAAGAAATACAACTAAAAAAAACAAAAATAAGAAATTTGTTCATAAATTTTAACTTTTATTTAGACAAAATGTTAAGCTATCGTTAATCAAATATTTAGCATGTTTAAATCTTGATATTAAAATCATTAAACGCCCTTTTGAAGCGAAATGTTGCAAAACAGTTGTAAATATATAGCCCAAAAGTTTGCGCAAACATAAAGAATATTCTATTTTCGGTGCGAATTTAAAGGTAAAAAATATAATTTAATGAATAATACAAGTACAAAACAACCACGCGAACTGTATATTCTGTTTTTCACAGAAATGTGGGAACGCTTCAACTATTACGGTATGAGAGCTTTGCTCGTGTTGTATATGGTTTACGATTTATTTGTCAATAAAAGAGGATTTGGAGATACGCAGGCTTATGCTATTTACGCTGCTTATGGTTCTTTAGTATATGCCACTCCTTATATTGGAGGAATTTTGGCCGATAAATATTTAGGCTTTAAAAAGTCTATTATTTTTGGAGGTATTATGATGGCCATTGGTGAATTTTTGATGATGTATAATCATGAAATGACCTTTTATTTTGCCTTAGCCTTTATTATTGTGGGTAATGGATTTTTTAAACCCAATATTTCTACAATTGTAGGAAATCTTTATACCGATGATGATCCCCGCCGTGATGGTGGTTTTACTATTTTTTATATGGGTATAAATTTGGGTGCTGCAATAGCCCCGATTTTAACGGCTCTTGTAATGGATGTTTATGGTTTCTCTTATGCCTTTGGATTAGCCGGTGTCGGTATGGTAATAGGTACGGTTACTTTTATTATTGGCAAAAAACGCCTTGGAACTAATGGAGATCCCAAAGATTGGGATAAATTACACGCTAAAAAGTTTGGTATTTCTACAGAAGTCTGGATATATCTATTCTCTATAATTACCGTTCCGCTGTTTATGTATTTTATTTTTTATAATCGGATTGTCGATTTTCTGTTCCCTGCTTTTGGTATTTTTGTTTTTGGCTCTTTGTTGTGGAGTGCTTACAAAATGGAAAAAGTAGAAAGAGAGCGGATGTTTGTCGTTATTATTTTAATTCTCTTTACTATCATGTTCTGGTCTTTCTTCGAGCAGGCAGGTAGTTCACTTACACTATATACTGAATTAAATATCAATCGCTGGGTAGGTATGTGGCAAATTCCAACGCCCTTATTCCAGTCTGTTAATGCTTTCTTTATTATTCTTTTGGCACCTGTATTCGCCCGTATGTGGTTGAAATTAAATCAAATAGGTAAAGAGCCTTCTACTCCTTTAAAATTTTCTTTTGGTTTGATTTTAATTGGTATAGGCTTTGGTTCGCTCGTTTTAGGTAGTAAATTTGCTGAAAACGGTTTAGTTCCTTTATTTTTCATTGTATTAATTTACTTTATCAACACTTTGGGTGAGTTATCTTTATCTCCGGTAGGATTATCCATGGTTACAAAATTATCTCCAAAACGAATTGTGGGAATGGTAATGGGAGCATGGATGCTGGCCGTTGCTTTTGCACAGTTTTTTGGTGGTATAATTGCTAAGTTTACTTCTACTGATGAATATATGGAAGCTTCTGTTATATATACTCCAAAATTAAAAGTAACAGGGACTGATACATTTGAATTTAAAGCGAAAGATAAAACCTCAGAAACGGCACCCGTAAAAGTAACAATCGACATCACAAAAGATATCAAAGCTGTTAAAGTTGATTACAGACCTGCTGCTTTTGAAATATTCAGAAGTTTAAAACCTGGTGAACAATTAACTTTCAATACCCGTGTAAAACATCTTGATCCATTAGGTGATTTAACCAATTTATCCACACCCACTCAACCTTCGTTGGGTACAATTAAAATGAATGGAGATACTTTACTTTATACTGCGCCTAAAGATACCATGGGAATTGACACTATTGAGTGGACGGTTATAGATAAAGAACATCCAGACCAAGTA
>CAYQXT010000244.1:0-6271 GCA_964421365.1 uncultured Bacteroidaceae bacterium | reverse complement strand
CAGGTAGCTATATTTCAAATCAATAAAAGATTATTTGCCCTTTCAGTAGAATATTTGCAGACCATAATTAAGGTAAAGAATATAAATCCAGTACCTCTTGTTCCTCCAGAAATTCTCGGATTAATTAATTTTCAGGGACAAATTCTTACAGTTTTTCATCCAGGTATTATCTTAGACCAAAAAAAAGCCGATTTCAATGATGAAAATGTTATTCTAATTCTAAAACTCAAACATCACGATGAAAATTTTACCGTAGGAATTTATTGCGACAGTATTTTTGATATTGTTAAAATAGAAAAGAACCAACTACACGATACCCCTGCTGAAGACGAAATAATAAGAGAATATGTAGAAAAAACAATACAGATAGAAAACAAAAATGTTTGGTTATTAGATATCGAAAAAATGCTATCCCCAGACACTCATTTTATAAACACATAATAACAATAAAATCAAGATTTATCACAAAAACACACAACGATTCAATTTTTAAATAATTACACAGTAAAAACAGACAATTAAATAATAAAATTATGCTCTGGCAAGATGTGAAAATTAAAACAAAAATTTTTTTACTATTTGGACTAATTACTATACTCCTTATTTTATTCTCGATATTTATTATTCATGGAATAGAAGCTATAAAAAGTATCAGCGACAAACAGATTCTTAATGAAAATTTAGTGAAAGAATTTTCGCAAAGAGAAATAGAACATTTACTATATGTTAGTAAGGTTAATGAAGGAATTCTTGCCGGGGAAAATATAGAAAATGTAGAATTAGATGAAACAAAATGTAAATTTTCTCAAATTCTTTATTCCACCCAAAGAGCAGAAATAGAAAAAGAACACCCCCAAATTAAAGCCCTTCTCCTTCAAATAGAAAAAGAGCATAAAAATTTACACCAAGCTACCCAAAAAATCTTCAGAATATTAAAAACATCAGACTCTCAATTTAATACATCTACTCACGAAGCCTATATAAACAAACTTCTATGGGTAAATAAAGTAACGAATGCAATTTTGGCACAAAAAACCAATGCTGGCGTAGAAGAAAACCCCAGTCTTTGTGCTATGGGGAAATGGTTGCATAATCCTAAACTAAATAAAGCCCTAACAAAGCTACCTGAATTCAGTCAGCCTATTAATCAATTAAACACTTTGCATCGAGCACTGCATAAATCATTAATCCGAATAAATTATTATCTAGCCAAAAAAAAATACCCCAAAGCCCAATCTATTTATTATTCTGATTTTTTATCAACAAATAGAAAAATAGAAAAAAAATTTAATCAACTATTTTTAGCTAACGACAAGCGACTATCTACCCAAAAGCAAGCAAACAAAATCCTCAAGGATAGATTGCTCCCTGCAACAAATAAAATTCAGCAAGACATAAGCACAGTAATAAAGGTGATTAAAGGTAATCAAAGCAAAAAACTAAATAAATTAGTTCATATACTAAGGCAAGATATTCTTCTCTATTCCATTGTACTTATTATAATAGCCATTATTCTATCCTATTTCTTTGCCTCTACAATTATCAATAAGATCACTCGAAGTATCGATTTTGCCCAAGAAGTAAGCCAAGGAAATCTAACCCAAAAATTAGAAGATAATTCCAAAGATGAATTAGGAATTTTGTCCAAATCATTAGAAGAATTCAGAGAACGCCTACATTCAATCGTTCAAAATATTATAAATAGTGCCCATAGCATAGGCGATGCCTCCCAACAAATGAGTGCAAACTCACAGGAATTATCGCAATCGGCAAGCGAGCAAGCCTCCACCACCGAAGAAGTATCCTCTACGATGGAGGAAATGACCGCTAATATTCAGCAGAATAGCGATACCGCAAATAAAGCTTATAAAATAGCCCAAACAAGTTTCAATGACCTCAAGACAGGAAGTGAACGTATATTTGGAACCATAGATGCAATGAAACAAATTGCCGAAAAAATAAGTATTGTAAATGAAATTGCTTTTCAAACCAATATATTAGCACTCAATGCCTCAGTAGAAGCTGCCCGAGCAGGAGAAAACGGAAAAGGTTTTTCGGTAGTAGCCCAAGAAGTACGAAGTTTGGCACAAAATTCAAAGCAAGCCGCTAAAGAAATCAGTATTGTTGTTCAGGAAGGGCTCAAATTAGCCGATGAATCCAATTCGATACTTAAAACATTAATGCCCAAAATAGAAAATACAACCCTTATGTCCAAAGAGATTAACTATTCGAGCAAAGAACAGAACGCAAGTGTGAATCAGATAAATAATGCAATTCAAAGTTTAAATCAAGTCGTTCAACAAAGTGCTGCTTCGGCAGAAGAACTTGCCTCGAGTAGCGAGGAACTCAGTGCACAAGCAGAAACACTATTAGAGATGGTATCCTTCTTTAAAATAGAAGGAGAGCAAAATTACAGGACAAAACAATTTCTGCATAATCCGAATAGAAATATTCCACACACATAAACAAAAAAATAAGTAGATGGCTCAAATAGATGATTATAAAAACATATTAAATCAGCAACTTAATCCCAAACAATTTAAACGTTTGAGCGAATTTATTCAGCAAAATTACGGAATAAAAATGCCCAAAGAAAAACGTATCATGCTACAAAGTCGTCTACAAAAAAGACTAAAAGCCCTACAAATTCAAACCTTCGACAAATATCTCGAATATGTTTTTAGCCCCAATTCGGGCGAAGAAATCATCAATATGATAGATGTAGTCTCCACAAATAAAACAGAATTTTACAGAGAAGCCGATCATTTTGAGATACTAAAAACAGAAATATTACCAGAGCTTACCCAAGAAAAAAAAATACATTTTTTGGATATATGGAGTGCCGGAAGTTCTAACGGACAAGAACTCTACACCATAGCCATCGAACTAAATGAATTTAAAAAAACGATACCCGATTTAGATTTTAGCCTACTGGGTACAGATATTTCGACCAAAGTATTAAACGAAGCAGCTTTAGCCATTTATTCCAAAGAAATTATCGAAATTATTCCTATACATCTAAAAAAGAAATATTTTTTAAAGAGTAAAGACCCAAAGAAACAATTAGTAAGAGTAATTCCAGATTTAAGAAAAAAAGTACAGTTTAAACGTTTAAATCTCGTTTTACCACAATACAATTTAAATAAAAAATTTGATATTATTTTTTGTCGAAATACCTTAATCTATTTCGAACGAGAAATTCAAGAACGAGTAATTCTAAACCTATTGGAACACCTAAAACCGCACGGTTTTCTGTTTTTAGGACATTCCGAATCGCTAGCCGGAATGAGCTTACCATTAAAGCAATATAAACCAACAATATACAACAAATTATAAATAATAAGCAAGCTCATAAGCGTATTTATACCTCAGAGCTTTATATAATGAATTAAATGCATACTCATGAAAAAAGAAACTGTTAAAATATCAGACGAACTATTATTGCAAGAGCTTAAAAAACGTTTTGAGGATAGAAATAATTCCATACAAGAATTAGAAAAACTCAACAAAAAACTCAAAGAGATAAACCAGAAATTGGTAGAGTCCGAAACCATGAAAAGCCATTTTCTCTCGAATATGAGTAACGAAATTATCAATCCTTTTAGTTCCATCATGGGCTTAGCCAAAATAATTACCTCCGAGAAAAATCCAGAAAAAATAAAAAAGAATGCAGCTTTGCTCTATGATGAAACTCAAAATATTGGTTTTCAGTTTAAAAACATATTTTGGGCAGCACAGATAGAAGCAGGAAAACTTGAATTCAATCTACAAAGCATTAAATTAGACCAGCTCATTAGAAGTAGTATAGAAAAAGTAAATTATCAAGCACAGAAGAAAAAAATTAGTTTTGAATATCAAAATTCCAATATCGAATTTATTTCAGACATTTATAAATTAGAAGCTGTTTTTGAAAATATTCTCGATAATGCCATAAAATTTAGTCCGGTAAACCAAAAAGTGAAAATAAAAACCTATCAAAAAGACGAAAATATAATTACCCTTTTCGAAGATTTTGGAATAGGTATGAAAAAAGAAAATCTGGAAATTATCTTTGACCGTTTTAAAAAATTAAACAATGAAATCTATACCGAAAATATGGGACAAGGCTTAGGACTTGCCATTGTCAAAGAATTGGTTGAATTATTATATGGAAGAATAGAAGTAAATAGCCAAGCCGGGAAAGGTTCCTCCTTCTTCGTTATTCTTCCCCAAAAACTCCCTATTGAGAGTACCGATAATAGTATTTTTGACGATGGAGTTGAATTATTTTAAATATGGAACTGAATAATCATCATTATCTTCTAGCTGGCGCCATCTTTGTTAGTCGCGATGCTTACTGGGTTACAACCGTATTAGGTTCCTGTGTGGCCGTTTGCTTATACGACACAAAAAATGGATTCGGCGGAATAAATCATTTTATGCTCCCCTACTGGTCGGGACAAGGATTAGCTTCCCCCAAGTACGGAGATATTGCCATTAATCGCCTAATCGAAGAGATGCTCAGAAAAGGAAGCTCAAAAATTAACCTTATTGCCAAACTTTTTGGCGGAGCTGCCGTATTAGATTATAACCATACCACACTAAATATTGGAACAAAAAATATTATTCTCGCAAAAGAGATTTTACAAGAGTATGGTATCCGAATTGCAGGAGAAAATAGTGGAGGAAATACCGGCAGAAAAATCGTTTATAAAACCGGAACAGGTGAAGTATATCATAAATTTTTAAACAACAAACACAGAAACTAATATGATTCCAACCAGCAGAAAAATAAAAGTAATGATTATTGACGACTCCGCCTTAGTTCGTCAAACATTAAAAAGTTTTTTTGAAGAAACAGCCGATATTGAGGTTTTGGCAACTGCCGGCGATCCTTATATTGCTGTTCATAAGATGCAGAAAGAAGCACCAGATGTGATTACGCTCGACATAGAAATGCCCCGAATGGATGGTATCACCTTCCTAAAAAAACTCATGATTCAACATCCCATTCCCGTTATCGTCATCTCGGGCGTAAGTCCAAAGAACAGCTATAACGGAATTAAAGCACTAGAATATGGAGCCGTAGAAATCATAAATAAACCCGAACTCTCTACCAAAGCAGGTCTTGCCGAATCAAAAACAAGAATAATCGATGCTGTCAGAGCAGCTGCACATTCCAGAATACGTAGAAAAAATAGTACTGGAACACTAAGAATGAGCGAGCCCAAAAAAATTCCAAATTTCAAAACCGATTTAAAAGTGACACCTAAAAATAATGCAGATGTAATCCTGCCATTTAATAAAAAAATTGGCCGCTTACAACCCGGCCAAAGGGTAATTGCCATTGGTGCCTCTACCGGAGGAACAGAAGCTTTGCGCATTCTGTTGGAAAAAATGCCCAAATCTTCGCCCGGAATTATAGTGGTGCAGCACATGCCTCCTGTTTTTACCAAAAGTTTTGCCGATAGACTGAACGAACTCTGCCAAATAGAAGTTCGAGAAGCAAAAAATGGAGATACCGTATTACCCGGATTAGCCCTTATTGCCCCGGGAAGTGATCATTTACTTTTAAAGAAAAACAGTGCAAGATACTTTGTTGAGCTCAATTCTGGCTCTTTAGTTAACCGGCACAAACCTTCGGTAGATGTCCTTTTCCGTTCAGTAGCCATTTCGGCGGGGATGAATGCTCTTGGCGTTATACTCACCGGAATGGGAGATGATGGTGCCCGTGGAATGGCCGAAATGAAACAAACAGGTGCTTTCAATATCGCTCAGAACGAAGAAAGTTGTGTGGTTTTTGGAATGCCCAAAGAAGCCATTAAACACGGAGGAACTGACATCACGCTCTCGTTGGAGCAAATATCAGCTTATATTATTAAAAAATTAGGAATACGATAAAAAATTATACTTTGATTCAGCCTCCAATTTGAGAACAATAGAGCGTAATCTCCTCGAAAAAGTTTATTTTATCCAAAATTGGCAATCATTTGTAGCCTCTTTTTATCAATAATTTCTATACTCTTGCCAAAAATTTTTAGCATCTTTGATTTTCTCAAATCAGAAAGATTACGAACCACATTTTCCGTTGTTTTACCTATATAATCGGCAAATTCCTTTCTCGAAATAGGTAATTCGAATTCATCCTGGCCATAAATTTCATTAGAAAAATACAAAAGGACATAAGCAACCCGCCCGGCAATGTTCCGTTGGCGAATATCTAAATTCATATTAATAATCCTGTCCGAAATCTTACTCATTTTGCTGACAATATCCAAAGCAAAATCACCAT
>CAYQXT010000243.1:0-6280 GCA_964421365.1 uncultured Bacteroidaceae bacterium | reverse complement strand
CAGATGCTTATTAAAAGATTACTAAATATAATCTACAAATATATATATATGGGTGCTTATAGCCCAAATAAACGAATAATTTTAAAAAGTAAAAATATGAAAAAAATAATTTATCTATCATTGCTCAATCTTATATTCATTTCCTGTAATAATACGGATAATCAATCAGATGCTTATGGAAATTTTGAAGCAAAAGATATTCTTGTTTCGGCTCAGTCGCAAGGTGAAATAATTGAATTTCAGGCCAAGGAGGGACAGCAAGTAAAAACCGCTCAGTGGCTGGGGAGACTGGACAGTTCGGGTGTTTATCTACAAATAAAGCAGTTAGAAAAGCAGAAACAGGCAACAGCCGAAAAAATAAATAATTTAGAAGCACAGATAAAAGTAAAACAAGTTCAAGGACAGAACCTCAAAACAGAGATAAACAGGTTGAAAGGACTTGTTAGCAATGGTGCAGCTCCCCAACAAAAATTAGATAATCTGAATCAGCAATTAGATGTTCTAAATCAAGGTATTCTTGCCATAAAAACACAAAAAAATACAATTGATGCGCAATTGCAAGTTTTTGATGCCCAAAAAAAACTGTTGGAATATAAATTAGACAAATGCAATATTATTAATCCGATAGCAGGAACCATTCTAAAAGTGTATTCACGCAAAGGCGAATTAGCTGTTCCTGGCCAGATTCTCTATAAAGTAGCCGATTTAAGTAATTTAGACTTGAAAGTTTACGTAAGTGAGTTACAATTGCACAAGATAAAGCTTGGCGATACAGTTAAAGTGCAGATTGACAAAAATGAAACAGAGACGACAAGTCTTAATGGAAGGTTAAGCTGGATAAGCAGTGAGGCGGAATTTACACCCAAAATTATTCAAACCAAAGAAGAGCGTGTAAATCTGGTATATGCTGTAAAAATCAGTGTAAAAAACAATGGAAGTCTAAAAATAGGAATGCCCGGCGAAGCGAAATTTAATTAATATCAAATCGGGAATGCCATTAAGTTAAGCTTGTCTAAACGTTTCCAAATGATTTTAAAGACTAAAAAAAATGAAAAAAATTACAGCCCAAAATCTCAGCAAAACTTATGCTAAGATAAGTGCCCTTAAAAACGTAAGTTTTGAAGTGTCAGAAGGTGAAATATTTGGTCTTATTGGTCCTGATGGCGCTGGGAAAACAAGCCTAATTCGTATATTGAATACTCTAATTCTACCCGATTCAGGTGAAGCAAAAATTATGGATTTTGAGATACAGAAAGAATATCGACAAATAAGAAATATAGTGGGCTATATGCCCGGTAGATTCTCGCTTTATCAGGATTTGAGCGTGGAAGAAAATTTGATTTTTTTTGCCGGTATTTTTGGGAGCAGCATTGAGGAAAATTATGAGCTTATTGCACCAATTTACAAACAAATAGAGCCTTTTAAAACTCGAAAAGCTGGTGCCTTATCGGGTGGAATGAAGCAAAAACTAGCACTTTCCTGCGCGCTGATACACCGTCCAGAAGTGCTGTTTTTAGACGAACCCACAACGGGAGTAGATGCTGTTTCGCGTCAGGAATTTTGGGAAATGCTAAAAAAACTAAAACAAACAGGCATCAGCATACTGGTTTCCACACCTTATATGGACGAAGCCGAGATGTGCGACAGGGTAGCACTAATGCAAAAGGGTGAAATAATGGAAATAAATAGCCCACAAGAAATTATGAAAGAATTTAAGCATTCCATATGGGAAATAAAGAGTGACAAGCACTATAAAAGTTTACAGGCACTTAGAGCTTGGGAGAATACCCACAGTGCACATGCTTTTGGTCAGAACATCCACTTTATTACCAAAGATGAGCAGGATTTTGACCTACAAAGCTTAAGCAATTATCTCGAAAAAAAATATATTAAACTACTAAAAGCAAAAAAAATAAAGCCTCAAATTGAGGACTGTTTTATGGAACAGATGAGAAAGAATAAAGAAATATAAAATGTAAAGAGGAGGGTGAAAAGTGGTGGCCTCATAGCTTAAGCGATAGCTCTTCTACGAGCGTCATCCAGTATAGAAAACAAAAAAATATAGTGATAAAAATTTTGACTCCTAAGTTTTCACTTAAAAGTAAGTAATAAACGCAGAAATTTTTTTCAATATTTTTACTAAAATGCACTAAAATGACTAATGAGTTCGGTCTAAAAACCGGTCGGACGAATAGATTTATTAAAACTTTAAAAATAGACAGCTCACTTACAATTGATTAATGAAGCTGTCCGACCGATTTCGATGCAAATTCACCTTATTATACTGGACTCACTAATAGAATTCAAAAATCTTTCTTTTGTTATCCAATGTGTCTATGTGGTTAATATTAAAAATATAAATAAATGAAAATTATAGAAGCCAAAAATTTAACAAAGAAATTTGGTGATTTTACAGCCAATGACTCTCTTACTTTTGATGTTTACAAAGGAGAAATCTTTGGTTTCCTAGGTGCCAATGGTGCAGGAAAAACAACGGCTATCAAAATACTGTGCGGCCTTTTGCATCCTACATCAGGCGAGATAAAAGTAGCCGGATTTGATGTTTATTCAGAAGCCGAAAAAATAAAAAAAAACATTGGTTATATGAGTCAGAAATTTTCGCTCTATGAAGATTTAAGGGTAGAAGAAAACATTGAGTTTTACGGCGGGATTTATGGTCTGGGACGCAAGAAACTGAAAGAGAAAACAGAAGAAATGCTCACTAAATTAGAATTACTAGATAAACGCAAAAAGCTAATTCGGGACATTCCGTTAGGCTGGAAGCAGAGATTAGCTTTTTCTATTGCTATCATTCACGAGCCAGAAATAGTCTTTTTAGACGAGCCTACCGGCGGTGTTGACCCCATTACACGACGGCATTTCTGGGATTTGATATACGAAGCCACCGAACGCGGCATTACCATATTTGTTACTACGCATTATATGGACGAGGCTGAGTATTGTAATCGTGTTTCGATTATGGCTGCCGGCAAGATTGTAGCTTTAGATACACCTGATACACTGAAAAAGAACTATGAAGCACAAAACATGAACGAAGTATTCCTTCAAATAATTACTAATGACCAATAAAGAATGAAGTACTTCAAAATGTCGTATGACATTTAAACGTGGGGTGTCGAATGTAAAATGAAGAATGTAGAATTGTACGTTAATAGAATTAGTAATTAAAAAGGAATGGATGCATTAAAAGGATTTATAATCAAAGAATTTTTTCATATTTTTCGTGATAAGCGCAGCTTGCTGATACTTTTTGGTATTCCTATAGCCCAAGTGTTACTTTTTGGCTATATTATCACCAACGAAATAAAGGATGCCAATATTGCCATCTTAGACCAGTCTAAAGACAAAGTCAGCCGCGAGATAACGCAAAAATTAAGCTCAAGCGGTTTTTTCCGAATTGCCGAAAATCTTAGTAGCAACAAAGAGATAGAAGGTGTTTTCAGAGCAGGAAAAGCGCTCGAAGTAGTTATTTTTGAGCCCAATCTGAGCGAGAAGCTTGTAAAGGGACAAAATCCTAAAATTCAAATCATTGCAGACGCTTCAGATGCCAATACGGCCAATCTGATCGTCAATTATACCAAGGCCATCATACAGAATTACAATGCACAATTGAATGGAAATAAGAATATTCCCTACCAAAT
The DNA here is from genome assembly GCA_964421365.1 of uncultured Bacteroidaceae bacterium. Lineage (GTDB taxonomy): Bacteria > Bacteroidota > Bacteroidia > Bacteroidales > DYOH01 > CAYQXT01. Next base: position 2,618 of record CAYQXT010000243.1, on the reverse strand, counting down.
AAAGCCAGTTATACGGATGAATTATAACCCCAATCTAAAAAGTGTAAACTACTTTGTTCCTGGCATAGTAGCCGTAATTCTAATGCTTATTTCAGCCATGCTCACCTCAGTTTCCATTGCCCGCGAAAATGAAACCGGTACTATGGAAATACTCTTGGTTTCGCCCCTTCATCCTATGCAAATTGTTATAGGCAAGCTACTCCCCTACTTTCTCTTATCCTTTATAAATGCACTGAGTGTTATCGCTATCGGATACTTCGTTTTTGGCGTTCCGGTACACGGAAACCTAGTGTTGCTCATGGCCGAAAGTATGCTATTTATAACGCTGGCACTGAGTTTAGGACTGTTAATTTCTACCGTAGCCAAAACTCAACAAACCGCTATGTTTATTTCCATGCTCGGCTTGATGCTGCCCACATTACTACTTTCCGGCTTCATTTTCCCCATAGAAAATATGCCTATCTGGTTACAGGCCATTTGCTACGCCATGCCACCCCGCTACTATATTATTATCATCAAAGATATCATGCTAAAAGGCATTGGATTTGCTTATATCTGGCAAGAAACGTTGGTTTTATTTCTAATGACACTATTTTTCCTCGTTTTAGCCGCCAGAAAATTTAAAATAAGACTCGAATAGTTGCGAATAATGAATGGTAAATGGTGAATTGATTATAAGCAATAAAATTAAAAATTATGCAGATAATATTTTATATTATAAAAAAAGAGTTCAGGCAGATTTTCAGAAACAAAATTATGATTCCGATTATCTTCGTAATGCCCGTAGTACAGATGTTGGTACTAGTATACGCGACAACTTACGAGATGAAAGACCTCAAATTTTCGGTCGTAGATAAGGACAAAACACAAAGTTCGCGGCAATTGGTTCAGAAACTTTCCGCTTCGCCATTCTTCAATCTTGTGAGCAAGGACGCAGACCTCAAACAAGCCCAGGAAAAACTACTGCACGACCAAAGCGACATGATTCTGGTGTTTCCCAACGATTTCGAGAGCCAGCTAATTCGTAAGAAAAGTACTCAGCTACAAATCATTATAAATGCTATAAATGGCACAAAAGCAGGAATTTCAATGGTCTATCTCAACCAAATTATTGCTTCCTACAACCAGAAAATCGTATCCAAATACATAAAACATAAACTAAGTACCAGCTCACAAATAAAAATAGAAGAGCGTTTTTGGTATAATCCCGAACTCAACTACAAAGTATATATGATTCCAGGCATTCTGGTTATCCTAGTAACAGTTATTGGCATGTTTCTCAGTGGCTTGAACCTAGTGCGTGAAAAAGAAATGGGTACCATCGACCAAATCAATGTAACACCTATAAAGAAGCACCAATTTATTATCGGTAAACTACTTCCCTTCCTGATAATTGCCCTTTTCGACTTATCTTTAGGTCTGCTTATTGCCAAGCTAATATTTGATATTCCTATTGTCGGTAGCCTACTCACCGTTTTTGTCATGGCTTTAGTCTTTTTACCAGCTGCTCTGGGCATAGGTTTATTTTTTTCTACCCTTGCCGATACTCAGCAGCAGGTCATGTTTGTAGCCTATTTTATCCTCATTATTTTTACCCTTATGAGCGGAATTTTCACCCCTGCTGAAAGTATGCCACACTGGGCGCAACAGATAAATATTTTGAACCCGATGTACTATTTCATGAAAAGCTTTCGTATGATTCTGCTAAAAGGCAGCACTTTATATGATTTGCGCTACGAGTTTATCAGTCTGCTAATATACAGCATCAGTATTTTGAGTTTATCTACCCTTTTGTATCGAAAAAGAAGCTAAATTTTTTTTGGTAATTCACAAAAAAACTGTAAATTAAGCAAAAAAAAAGAAGCTCATGAAAGTAATTGTAGCCGGTGCAACCGGAATGATTGGCCAGAAACTCATACCCGCATTATTACACGAAAACTATGAAGTAATCGTATTTACCCGCAACACAGAAAAAGCGAAAGACAAATTTGGAACGCTCTTAGAGTATGTGCACTGGGAAATAGGGCGCATAGATAATCTTCTACCCTATATAGAAAAAGCCGATGCGATTATCAATCTTGCCGGAGAAAACCTTAACTCTAAATCTTGGACAAACAGGCAAAAAAAAATTATTATTGATAGTCGAGTAAAAGCTGTTCAAACCCTCGCGAAAGCTATAAAAGCTGCTAAAAATACGCCAAAAAGTTTCCTTCAGGCATCTGCCATAGGCTGGTATGGTAGCGAATGCTACGAGCAAGTGGACGAGTCGGCATCTCGTGGTGAGGGTTTTCTAGCCGATGTGGTAGAAAAATGGGAAGCTGCCGATAATGCCATTGAAGCACTTGGTAGCAGGTATGTACTGCTGCGTACGGGCGTAGTTCTGGTTCCCGATGAAGGAGCGCTTGCCGGCTTGGCTTTACCTTTTAAGCTAGGCGTAGGCGGCCACATGGGCAGTGGAAAACAATATATATCATGGATACACTACCAAGACCAAATCAAAGCAATTGTTTATCTACTAAAAAATGAGAATCTGAGCGGAATTTTTAATCTTACTGCACCTAATCCGGTAACAATGAAAGACTTTGCTTATTCACTAAGCCGCGCATTTAACCGCCCCT
>CAYQXT010000242.1:0-6285 GCA_964421365.1 uncultured Bacteroidaceae bacterium | reverse complement strand
TTCCCGAGGACGAAGGAAATTTGGATAAATTAAATTATATAGCAGGAAAGGATATTGACTATGTAAATAAAATGGCCGAACTTGGGACTCGACTGGCGCATGTAGATGGCGGTGTGCCGAATATTAAAATTGAGATAGAGTGTATTTCGGCTTTTAATTTAGGCCAGCTTATTTATTTCTTTGAAAAAGCTTGCGGAATTAGTGGTTATCTCTTGAATATTAACCCTTTTGATCAACCCGGAGTGGAAGCATACAAGAGTAATATGTTTGCTCTGCTTGGAAAGCCTGGCTCTGAAGAAGAAACAGAGAAGATTAAACTGCGAATAAAATAATGACAAAAAGCCCCCAACCAGCAACAGTCGGGGGCTTAGGCTTTGTGACGTATTAAAATTTTTAATCTTCTTCTTGCGAATCTGCGTATTCTTTCAGTAATTTTTCTTGTACATCGCCCGGAACTTGAGCATATTCGGCAAATTCCATAGAATAAGTTGCCCTACCATTAGTAAGAGAACTTAAAACTGTAGAATAACGATTCATTTCGGCCAGAGGTACTCGTGCAGAAATTTTTTCAAATCCACGCTCACTTTGCATTCCCATAATAATGGCTCTTCTACCTTGCATATCACTCATTACATCACCCATTCTGTCTGATGGCACTAGTACTTCCACATCGTAAATAGGTTCCATAATTTTTGGACCGGCATGTTTAAAAGCATCTGAGAACGCTTTAGCTCCGGCAATTTTGAACGAAATTTCGTTGGAATCTACCGGGTGCATCTTTCCATCGTAAACAGCCACACGAATATCGCGAGCATAACTTCCGGTTAAAGGTCCAATCTCCATTTTCTCCATAATTCCTTTATGAATGGCGGGCATAAAACGGGAGTCGATAACCCCGCCGACAATACAGTTATAGTAAATCAGTTTGCCGCCCCATGGCATGTCATATTCCTGAGTATCACGTACATTTACCGTTACTTCACCACCAGAAACTTTTAGCGTTTTGGGGGCTGGTTTCCCTTCTTCATAGGGCTCAATAATTAAATAAACCTCTCCAAACTGACCCGCACCACCCGATTGTTTTTTATGACGGAAACTGGCTTTGGCAATTTTGGTTATTGTTTCTCTATAAGGAATCTTTGGGGTAATAAATTCGGTTGGAATTTTATATATTTTATCCAAATGCCATTTTAAAGTATTCAGATGATGTTCTCCCTGACCATGTAATATGAGTTGCTTTAATTCTTTTGAATATTCTAAAATATAGGTTGGATCTTCTTCTGACATCCGATGAAGTACATCTCCTAATTTTTCGTCATCAGACTCACTCAAGGGCTTAATGGCCGTTCTATACTTAGGATGTGGAAAGTTGATAGGTGGAAATTTAATTTCTGAATCTTTGGTGCAAAGCGTATGGTTTGTTTTTGTCTCTTTTAATTTTACGGCTGCACCAATATCGCCGGCAATCATTTCACTAACTTTTTCCTTATTCTTCCCGGCAACAGCATAAATCTGTGATAAACGTTCTTTGTTATGGCGTTCCATATTAATTAAGTCATCACTCTCGTGTACTTTGCCCGACATTACTTTAAAAAAAAGGACTTCGCCAAGATGTTGCTCTACGGATGTTTTAAAAACAAATATAGAAGTAGAACCATTTTCATCACAGGCTATTTCTTGCCCTTCAACGTCAAAAGGAGCAGGCATTTTGTTGGGTAAGGGAGCGGTTGTTGAAATAAAATCCATTAATCGGTGGGTACCCATATTGTGTTTTGATGAAAGGCAGAAAACAGGGTATAAACCTCTTTCGCGTAAACCAATACGAATTCCTTTACGCATCTCAACTTCGTCTAATGAACCTTTGTCAAAATATAGCTCCATGAGAGCATCATCATTTTCGGCAGCGGCTTCGACAAGGGTGTTATGTAGTTTATTGGCTTTTTCTTTCTGCTCTGCAGGAATCTCTATTTCTTCGGGAGTGCCACCTTCGGGTTTCCATTTGTACATTTTCATTTTCAGAACATCTACAACGGCATTAAAATCATCTCCAACAGCCACGGGGTATTGTATTACCGTAACTTTGCTGCCAAAAGTTTGTCGGGCATCTTCTAACGTTTTTTCGAAATTTGCTTTGTCGTGGTCTAATTGATTGATTGCAAGTATTGTTGGTTTGTTGTTTTTGGTTAAATACCGCCATTGGATTTCGGTTCCTACTTCAACACCATTCTGTGCATTCAACAGCATTACGGCAGTATCCGTAACGTGTAGTGCAGAAGTCATACCTCCTACAAAATCATCTGCGCCTGGTGCATCTATAAAATTTAATTTTTTGTCGTTCCATTCGGCAAATAGTACTGTAGAAAAAATAGAACCTTCCTGAGCTTGTTCAATTTCGTGATAATCTGATGCCGTATTTTTACTACTAATATCCCCACGTCTGCTGATTACTCCAGCCTCGAAAAGCATCGATTCTGCTAAGGTGGTTTTTCCTGAGCCGGAGTTACCCACAAGGGTGAAATTTTTTAATTGATTTGTTTTATAAATTTTCATCTGTATATATAATTTACGTTAAAAAATAATTTATTTTCAAATCTTATTAAATTACAAATAATTGAGTACTATTTGCAATTATTTAACTTTTCCTCTGGCTGTCAAAATTAAAAAAAAAAATAGAATTTCAAAGATATACGTGATAATTTTATCCCTTTTCTAAATGATTAATTCTCAAAATTTAAAGAAGAATTATATTAATTTTATGTTAAAAAACAATTTTATAGATTAATTTTGTTCTTTAATTCTCAATTCCTTTTCTACTTTTGTATGAAAAAAAATGACAAATTTGATTCATCAACTCATTGATTTGGCCATAAAAGAAGATATTGGCAGTGGCGATTACAGTTCATTGGCCTGTATTCCAGATGATGCAGAAGGAGAAGCTAAGCTGCTTGTAAAACAAAATGGCATAATTGCCGGGGTGGAACTGGCAAAATATATTTTTTATAGAGTAGATCAAGAACTAAACGTAAATATTTTTATTAAAGATGGTTCTATCATTAAAGCGGGAGATATTGTATTAAGTGTGAGTGGTAAGGTGCATGCTATCTTGCAAGCCGAAAGGTTAGTACTTAACTTTATGCAACGAATGAGTGGTATTGCTACCAACACCAGAGGGTATGTTGATGAAATTCGAGATTTGAATACAATCGTTTTGGATACGCGTAAAACAACCCCTGGATTACGTGAAATAGAAAAAATGGCCGTTCTAGTCGGTGGCGGAAATAATCATCGGATGGGTTTATATGATATGATTATGCTTAAAGATAATCATATTGATTATGCTGGTGGTATAGAAGAAGCCATTCGTAAAACACACGACTATTTGAAAAAATATTATTTGGATATTCCAGTTGAAATAGAAGTCCGTAATTTTAACGAGCTTAATATCGTTTTGCAAATAGGTAACGTGAACCGAATTATGCTGGATAACTTTTCTGTTGAGGATACCAAAAAAGCAGTTAAGTTAATCGGTGGAAAGTTTGAAACAGAATCTTCCGGAGGAATAACATTCGAGAATATAAGAAATTATGCACTTTGCGGGGTAGATTTTATTTCTGTAGGAGCTTTAACGCATCAAATTAAGAGCTTAGATTTGAGCTTAAAAGCGGCCTTTTAGGCAGTTTTTCTATTGTGTGTTCAATAATTTGATGGGGAGATTGAAAATCAACTTCGACACCAAATACTGCATTAACATATTCTATCATATCAGGGAAAAAAACATTAAATTCATTTCGGAAATCTTCGAAATTATTTTTGAAAATACGCATTGCAAAGCGAGTTTCATCAGGCAAGGAGGTGTGATGAGATACAATCTTTAACGTTTCCTTGATGCCTTTTGCCTGACCATAAGTTGCCAGTGTATTTCTGCCGATTATTATGGGTAACTGCCATTGAGCTTTACCGGGTAATAAGTCATAATTACGTATCATGATTGCATAATTAGCTCTTATAAATTCAGAGAGGCTTTCATTTGAGTATCTTTTCCATTCTATGGATAAAAAGTGATCATAAAAAATATCCACTATAACCCCAGCATATTTATGGTAACGCTTTCGTAAACGTGACATACTTTTTGCGACTACATCATGATGATCCGTGAAATAATCTATCTGACGATGCAAAGCAATTCCTTTCCGTACTTCTTCGGGGTATTGAGTGTAATTGCGCCCTTTGACATAATCACCCAAGAAATTACCTAAGCGAAGTTGTTCCGAGTTACCCGAGAGATATAAATGAGCTAAATAATTCATAAAAATAACGCTTCTGATAGTACTTTAAAGTCCTACATTTTACAATTAAAACGCCGGTTTACCAAATAAATTTTACTAAATTTGCTTAAAATTTAAGACATCACATAGCGCAGCTAAGCTGCAAACAAAATCGGAACACAGATTTTTTAGTTAATTACATTGAAACTATGGAATGCTATTTGAAGAATAAATTATTGAAAAAAATAAGGATATGGTGGTATATCTAAATTTTTATTTATATTTGTTGGTACGAAATTGACTTAATTCGATTTTCATGAAATTTAAAGTAAGATCACAGAATAAATACACTTTTATCATTGGGAGTTTTTTACTTGGTTTAGTATTTGCTGCAATGGGAATCTATACCGCAGCTTCTTCTATTCAGAATATTACTTTTGATTATATTGGCATTTTGCACTTACATGCATACTTTCCATTTCTTTGGGTAACAGATGCCTTGATGATTGTTTTTCCCTTAATCTCTTTTTATGGATTCAATTATATAGAACAGAGCAGTAGTGAATTAGAAGAGCAATCTATTCGAGAAAACAGAAAAAGTGAAATATTTTATAATTTTGTTGAAAATTTAAGGAAGGGAAATATTGAGGCTGAGATTGGTGATATAGAAACAACGGATGGTCTTGCAGAGTCTTTAGTTAAACTTCGTGATGAGTTAAAAATAGCCAAAGAAGAAGAAATAAAAAGAAATAAAGAAGATGAAGAAAGAAGGTGGATTACTGAAGGTCTTGCTGTATTTGGCGAATATTTACGCTCTACAAATAAGTTGAGTGACTTATCTTATCTATTGATTTCTAAATTAGTAGAATATATTGAAGTTGAACAGGGAGGTTTTTTTGTCTATCAGAATGAGGGAGATGAAAAATATTTTGAACAAACAGGTTCTTTTGCTTACGATCGAAAAAAATATTGCGACCAAAAAATACCATGGGGCGAAGGTTTGATAGGTGCTTGTGGGATAGAGAAAAAAGCTACCTATTTACCCGAAGTAACCGAAGGCTATGTTAATATTACTTCGGGGCTGGGTAAAGCAAATCCTAAAGTGGTATTTATTGTTCCACTAATGCGTGATTTTGAAATTCAGGGTATTATGGAATTTGCCTCTTTAGAAGAAATCCCAGAATATAAAAGAGATTTTTTGGAAAAATTGGGAGAGAGTATAGCTATTACCCTCCAAAATATACGAACTGAACGCATTACCTCTAAACTTTTGGATGATACGCAGAAAAAAACCGAAGCTTTGGCCAAACAAGAAGAAACTTTGCGGCTGAATATGGAAAAACTTAAAAAAGTTCAGGCGGAAAAAGCCAAACAAGCGGAAGAATTCGTAAGTTTTACTAATTCTGTGAATCATACCTTAATAAGGGCAGAATATAAAACCGATGGAACCTTACTATATGCCAATAATAATTTTATCTTCAAATTAGAATATTTCAGTAATTCAGAAGTCGATGGAAAATCAATAATGCAATTTGTTAATCCTAAAGACAGAACTTGGTTTGGTGAAATGTGGGAGAAACTCTCCAAAGGAGGAACTCATTTTGAAGGAGAAATGAAACACATGACCAAAACGGGTAAAGATTTATGGACAATGTCCACCTATACTTGTGTAAGACTTCCGGACGGAGCCATTGAAAAGGTTTTATTTCTGGCTATTGATATTACCAAACAAAAAATAGTTTCTTTATATTACAGCGCATTATCAAATACAATAAATCAAAACTCTATTCAGGCCGAATTGACCTTAGACGGGTATTTTATCACTGCCAACAAAAAATTCTTACTAGCGCTTGATATGCCAGAAAAAAAGATTAAAAAATTCGTTCTTGCTGATTTGATAATTGGTGAAGAAGCACGTTCTCTTCCAGACAGATGGAACCAACTCAAAAAAGGTAGAACCTATGATGCTATTTTTGAATTTAAAACATTGACCGACCATGAAAAATGGCTAAGGGGTACC
>CAYQXT010000241.1:0-6296 GCA_964421365.1 uncultured Bacteroidaceae bacterium | reverse complement strand
GGCCTGAGTATATCCTTTCTGTATGTAATATTCCTTTGCTTTCTTATAATCAGAAGAGTCTCGCTCAGATAAAAAAATTAATCTCGCCGGAGTCTTTTGTTTTTTTTCAAATAATTGGTCAAAAACACTTTTGTGTTCGGAATTATTTCTATCATTAACCTTCGTTTTAGGAGGAATGGATAAAAAATCCCAAAAGTCTTTATTCACCTTTTCGGGTTTGGTAAGAAAAGCCGTATAGTAGGCCATAAAAATTGTCAGTAGAAATAAAAAAAGCTTTTTCATAAACCAAGTTTTATTTTCTCAATTTAATAAAAAAAAAGCAAAAAGCAAAGGCCGGTGGTTTATTATATTTTTGTAAAAACTTGAAAGTAAAAACTTTGCCAAAATATTTAATAACAACAATTCCACTAATTATCAAGACATTAATTACCAGTAATTAAAAATTTGGCAAAGTTTAAATACTACGAATTAAAAATTTTCAGATGTTCCTGGTCTGTTATTTTTTCACAATAATGACATTTAAGAGCAATTTCGTTTTTATCTACCACCTCAAAATGGGTTGTCATGTTTTCATGGTTCGTAATACACTTTGGATTCACACATTTTGCTATTCCAATAATTTCGTTTGGAACGCGAACTTCTTTTTTTTCAACAAGCTGATAATCTTTTATAATATTAATTTTTGCTGTAGGAGCTATCAAGGCAATTTTATTAATTTCCTGCTCCTCAAAAAAACGATTCGAAATTTTTATAATTGCTTTTTTTCCCAAACGTTCACTGTCTAAGTTGGTTCCAAAGGTAATTGGCTCAAGAATCTTATCTAAACTAAGAATTTTAATTACTTTAAAAAGCTGTTTGGCAGGGATATGGTCTATTACTGTACCATTTTGAATGGCACTTACTCGTAATTTGGTTTTATCTTTTGTCATATTTATTAAAATTTGTGCACAATTTACTCAAATTAATTTATTTCATTTACGTAAGATTTATTCTAATCTCTATATTACAAATTCAGTCCTAATATTTTAGCAATAATAGCCTGGCGGGTATAAACTCCATTTAACGTTTGCGAGAAATAGTATGCGCCCGGGTGCTTGTCCACCTCATCGGCAATTTCGTTTACACGGGGCAATGGATGCAATATTTTAAAATTATCTTTCACATTTTTGAGCATATCAGTTCGCAGCACATAGGTATCTTTTATTTTTTCGTATTCAATGGGGTCTGAAAAACGCTCGCGCTGAACCCTTGTCATGTACAATATATCAGCTTGCGAAAGGATGTCCGGAAAATCTTCGTGCTCGAAATAAGTGATTTTCTTTTTGTCTAAAAAGAGCTGATATTCTTCGGGAATTTTCAATTTCTTATGAGAAATAAAATGAAAGGTAGGATTAAAGTAAGACATCGCCATGAGCAGTGAATGCACTGTCCGTCCGTATTTTAAATCACCGACCATAAAAACATTTAGGTTTTCGAGTGTTCTCTGGGTTTTATAGATAGAATACAAATCAAGCAAAGTCTGCGTTGGATGCTGATTTGCTCCATCGCCGGCATTAATCACCGGCACGCTTGCTACTTCGCCAGCATATCTGGCCGTACCTTCTAAAGGATGGCGCATAACAATCAGATCGCAGTAATTACTAACCGTTCGGATGGTATCCTTTAAACTTTCTCCCTTTTGTACGCTGGAAGAAGCAGAATCGGTGAAACCGATAATACGCCCACCCATATAATTAACAGCACTTTCAAAACTCAGTCGGGTACGAGTTGATGGCTCAAAAAAAAGGGTAGCAACTACTCTACCCTTTAATAATTCGTTCACCGGATTTTTTTCAAACTGAGCGGCTAAATTAATTATTTCTAGCAGTTGCTCTTTTGAAAAATCGGTAATTGATACTAAACTTTTACCTTTCATGGATTTAATTATGAATTAGTGATAAAATATTCTTAATTTTTTCTTTTGTTAAGGGTTTTTGAAGGATTAGTTCTATTTTTTCTGGAGAAATTTGTTCTCCAATATTTTCTTCATCATCTGCACTAAGTAATACGATACTGATCGGTTTTAAATTATTAGCCTGCTCCAACTCCCGAATTTTATTTATAGCCTCTATTCCATTCATTACAGGCATATATAAATCCATTAAAATCAGCGAATATTTATTTTCGTGAAACTCCTTAAGGGCTTCCTGACCATTTGAGACTAATTTATACTCAATGCCTATTTTAAGAAATAGAAAGTTTATCATTTCCTGAGTAAGAAAATCGTCTTCTGCGATAAGTATTTTTATTTTTTTTGTCATTCTAAATTTTTTTCAGGATAAGCGAGAATAAATAAAACATTGCAAAGATATCAATTTTATGAATTTTTTCTATAGGCGAATGCATATTATACACTGGTGCACCTATAAAACACCAATCTATTGGCCACCCTGTCTGATAAATTCCAGTACCGTCTGTGGAGCCACTTTGTTCTACTTCTACTTGCCATAAAGCATTTTCCTCTTTTGCAATTTGGATAATTCTATCAAAAAAGCGCTTTCGTGGAATGGCTGAATCGCGTCTTGAGATTATAGCTCCACCTCCATGCTTAACTCCCCTGCTTAACCAGCCTACATCTGCAATGAGTGCCTGCCGAATGTTAAAATTATCATAAAGATATTTTGAGATATACGCCGAGCTTCCACCTTTTTGTTCTTCGCCACAGGTAAACACGATTGCAGCATCTTTTACAATCTCGGCCAGTTTAAGACTCACCCACACTCCTATCCGGTTATCCAGATAATTGCTTTCAATAAATTCGTCTTTATCTCTAAAAATAGGCTTAAAAATCAATGAGGTAGCAGGCTCAATGTCTCTAAAAAAAGTATAGGCAATATTGTATTCTGGATGTCGGGTATCGAGCAAACACTCAATAACTCCTTTCTTATCTTCACCAACCAATTTAATTTTATCCTCTACATAAGGACTTCCAATGGTTACCAACTCTTTATCGTATCGTACCATAAACCCCACTGTATCAATATGGGCATAAACCGCTGTTCGGGGTTTTCCAAAAATCAGGATTATACTGTCCTGAAAATTATCACCGCTTAATACTTTGGGTTTATTTTTCCAGCTTCGCTTATTTTTAGTTATATAACTAAGTAAAAATTCTGTCATCCGAAATTCTTCGCCTGAAGGTGATTTTATAGTACAAAGTTTACGAAGCAATTCCATTACTAATCTTTTAGATTTTTTATACTCAAGTGCTATTAAAATAGCAGAAGAATTTTGTTATTTCATTTTCAGTCAAAATATGACAAAAATAGGCATAAAAATAGGTTTCCGGTTCGGTATTAATTTGCAATAATTATGCCTTTAGAATCTGCAATTTATGATATTTTTCCAAGCTCTCCAACACTATGTTAAAAGAATTTCGGGCTACGGATAAAGTCATCTTGCAAGTTTCTGTAAAATCCCGATTTACAATTTCAATTTCGGGTGAATTAGCCAAACGTTCCATTTCATTTATCAGTTCGTAAGGAAAAAGAATTTCAATTTCTTTTATTATCCTCTTATCTATAATATCGGCATTTTCTATGGCCATTTTAGCTGCCGTTTTATAGGCATTTATCAAACCATGAATTCCTAATTTTGTACCTCCAAAATAACGTATAACGACAATCAGAATATCGTATAATTCATACGATTTTATTTGTCCCAGAACAGGAGGCCCAGAACTATTTGAAGGCTCGCCATCATCGCTACTTCTGTATTTTCCACTATCCGGATTTAAACGAAATGCATAAACATGATGACGTGCATCATAATATTTTTTTCGTAATTTTTTTTGAATTTCGCTTATCTGTACTTCGCTTTGCACAGGAAAGGCAAAGGCATAAAATTTACTTCCACGATCTTTATAAAAACCTTCGGAAGAGCTTTTAATTATTTTATAAACATCGCCTGTATCATTCATTCAAAAACATATATTACTGAAGTTTCACACACACAAAAATACAAAATATAAGTTTGTTATAAAATAAAACTTCAAAGTAAACAAAATATCAATAACTTGATAATCCATAAGATATAGATATTAATCTCTAATGGATAAAAAATATTCGTGTAATACATGGACAAAAAATATTTATTGGACTTTGTGAAGGCACACTAATTAACGTGTAAAGACAAAAAATATACTGCCAACAAAGATAAAAAGATTCCGACAATATTCAGTTTAGATATTTTTTCATGATAAAATATAATTCCAATTAATACAGAAAAGAGAACGACTCCGATATTATTAAAACCAAAAATAACAGAATCGTCAAATCGGGTTGATTTTAAGGCCGAAATCATAAAATAAAGAGATGCATAATTAAGTGTACCAAGAATTAGCCCACTCCAGAAAATTTCTTTTTTCAAAATTTTTTTAAAGTCATATTTTTTTAATATCGAAAAGCTAAGGCCAAATAAAGCGGCAATCATAAAAACAAGAATGGTAAAAGCCGATTGTGTATTCTCTTGTAACAAACTATGCTGAGAAAACTCTACTGAGCTATCTATTAAGCCACTACCAACAAATACTACGAGAGGAAGGTATAGATATTTCCAGTCTGCTCTTTGTGTACGAACTTTAAGAGAAGTCAAAATAACGGATAGTAGTGCTAAAATAATTCCTGAAAGTTTGAAAACAGATAGTTTTTCTTCGTAAAAAAGAATAGCAAAACTTATTGGGAAAATCAGCGACATACGGCTGGCTACGCTGGTTACGAAAATTCCGGCCTTCTGCGAAGACTTGCCAATAAAAAAGAACATAAGTATGAACAGACTACCTAGCCATAATGCAGCGGGAATCAAATACGAGACATTACTCGAAAAGACATCAAGATGGGGTGGAGTGAAAATTAAACCAATTAGAAAAGCCACAAAGTAATTAATTACAATAGGATATAGTAGCGGAAATTCATAACGGGCTAGAAATTTGAAAAGAATAAGTATCGATCCTGAAGATAAAACACTTAAGAGCAAATATATCATTCTTCTATTTTTCGCAAACTGCGGTTATCAATTTTCCAAATTTTAGCTATTTCTTTTAGCCAGTGTTTCTCTTCAGATAAGAATTTAGCATCCGAAATAGCTATATCTTTTAAATCGGTTAAGCATAATATACGTTGTTTATGATTGAACCAGGGTAAATTATTCAGTTCTTCTGCTAAGTCCAGTACTAACTCAAAAATATTCTCATCATTCATCCTCAGTCTGTATATGTGAGTTATTTCATCCATTATTTGTGCAAATCGGATATAAGTATACTCTTCCTTTGTTCTGGTTCTGACCTTTTTCCAAACCTCAGCTTGTTCTTCTTTAGTCAAGATACCATCTGTTTGATGGGCAAATGCCAAATATATAAATCCAAGTATATGTGCAACAGAAAGTTCAATATTATTCATAGCATAAAATTAGGCACAAAAATACACAATTTTGTTTCCAAATTATGAGAATTAATTTAATTATTACTTTTTTATAGTATTTTTGTTTATTAATATAGAAAAAAGATGCAGGAGTTTAGTTTAAAAATTTTCTTTTGTTTTGTTTTTATAAATACAGGTCTGGTAAAGGCTCAGCAAGACACTAAGGAGATTGACACCAACGACCTCCAAAACAAAATTCAATATTTTTACGAGCTATCGTATCATTATCTTTCGTCTAATCCAGATTCTTGTATTTATTTTTGCAACAAAACTCTTTCCTATTTACCAGAGAATTCTCATACAAGACTTAAAGCTTCGTTATATAATAATTTAAATGAAGCCTATTTTTATTTAGATGATTTAGAAAACGCAGATAAATACGACAGCTTGACGATAAATTTAGCCTTAAAATTAAAAAATGATACGCTACTCGCGCGCGCTTACACAAATAAAGGGATTATATTAAGACAAAAAGGAAACTATTCAAAAGCAATTTACTTCTACCGCAAGGCAAGAGAAATAAAAACAAGTTTATTAGACAGTGCTTCTATCGACATAATCAACACCAATATAGGTGTTTGCTACGAATATATGGGGGAATTTTCAAAGGCTCTCAACTATTATAAAAAATCACTAAACTACGAAAAAGCACAAAACGATAAAGAAGCTTTATCCAACACTTATATAAATTTGGGTGGGATTTTCATCAAATTAAAACAATATGATTTTGCTATATACACATTAAATATATCATCAAAGATTGCAGATTCACTTCATTTGACTATAGATAAGGAGTATGATTACGATTTATTAAGTCTGGCCTACGAGAATAAAGGGGAT
>CAYQXT010000240.1:0-6304 GCA_964421365.1 uncultured Bacteroidaceae bacterium | reverse complement strand
TATCGGGCTCTGTACAATCCACTCCACAATAGATAGCAGTAGCCGGTAGAACTTTTGGCGGCACATTTGCCTTTACCTCATTTTGCCCTGTTACACTTTCAAAAATCGTCATTCCGCCGAAAACACCCATGAGCGCAATAGCACCCAAAATTAATTTCTTTTTCATAGTTTTTAAATTTTAAAGATTAAAAATTGATTTAATTTTTGAAAACGATTTGATTTTGTTTTCGGCTACAAACTTCAAAAAAAAAAAAACGATTTTGCAAAATTTTTAACATTTATTTTTTGCGTTTTTTCACATAAAAACATGTATATATTTATGGGTATTTTTGCAGATTTTATTATTGCTTTTCGTACTCGCCAAAGCTAATTTGGAACTATGAATTATGTTACATATCTGACAAATAAAACACACAACACACTTATTATAAACACAATACAACACATGCAGAAAATTCACCTAACGCGGCACTTAGTTCTCAAATTCAATATCCGATAAATTAATAGGTATCTTATCCTCATATTTCAAAAGTTTACCTTCCGATGTTTGTACCAAAAGTATTTTAGAAAAATTCATTTCATAATGGGCTGCTAAATTTTCGGTGTCCAAAATTCCATTAGAGGTACGAATAATTTTTTTTAGTTCTCTTTTTGCTTCTTTAACATCATTCTTTCCCACAAAAATAATCAATAGATGATTTTGTTGGTTAGTGTTCAATGTTTTGTAAAAATCGGCTATATCAAATAAATTCTCCATTCCTACACAATCTAAACAACTTATATCTACAAGTATAAATATATTTTTTTTTGCAATTTCGCTTGTAGAAATATTTTTAAGTTGTGCTAAAGCGTGAATATAATTTGTAAATTCATTAAAATAAGTAATTTTAGTTCTTTTTCTACTATTTTGGCTGTTACAGCTTATTGTTAACGACAAAAAAATAGTCGAAATTATCCAAATACTTTTTACGTAATACTTCATTGCTTTGGTTTATTCAATATTATTTTACTTCTACTTCAGGAAGTAGGTTCATTTTATTGCTATTTAAGTTCATTTTAAGAGGTTCGAGCACGGTGCATAGAATAGTTTTACCACCTTCTTTATGCATCTTATAGGTAAGTAACTCATCATCATAGATTTGAATTACCTCATCATAAAAAGCAATGTAGGTTATATTATTTTTTTTCGGATCGTATTTATAAATATTATACGATTTTTTTTCTTTTTTAACTAAATAATTCATCTTCGTTTTCATGTCGAAAGTATAAAACCAAATATCTTTTTTTGCTTTTTCGGGAAGCTCAATATAATGTATTTTATTTTTTTGAGGCTCAAAAATATAGCATCTGTTTTCAGAAATTATATTTAAAAAAATCTTCTCAGGGGTATAAACAATTATCGGAAAATCTATCTGAAACGGACTAAAATTTTTTTTTAGTTCGCATATTTTTATCTCACTTTTTGTTTCTAAATCAAAAACTATCATTTTTTTGTTCGTTGAAACAAAAACATAATTATTCCATAAACTAAAAATAGCTGTATTGCCTTTGCCGTTAAGTTTTATTTTATAAAAATTTTTGGATTCTGTTTCCACACCAAGTTTATCTTCTAGGGCAACAATTTTTTTAATCCGGAATTTTTCGTCTGCAATGCTCACTTGTGCTGCAAAATCGACATAAGCTATCGAAAAATTTGAATTATCAATAACTTGTAAGGTCTGAATTGGCACCTTGTGTTCGAGCGATAAAGTGTCAACGATTAGATTATTTTTGTTAAGTAAATAAACCTCATCATAATCCGTAGCAATCTTATAATCATCTGATAGTATATAAGTTGTAAATAAGTTACTCTCATTACAATAAACAATATTCTGTTGTGCACTAAGCTTTACGGCGCCAAAAACAATCGATAGTAACAGATAAAATTTATATCTTTCTTTCAATTTTAAATAGGTCGTAAGTAATTTTATTTTCATTGTTGGTATTTTTATAGATTAATATTCCTTTGGGAATTATTGATATTTTTCTAAAATCGTATTTTTTGCCTTCGAATAGTTTTTCACCAATAATCTGAAATTGGGTGTTTAACCAAATAATAGACCAAGGAGAATCCAAAAATTGATTTAAAGTTCCATATTGGTTACGCAAATCTTGCTTATGTTTAACGATTCTTAAAAAGAGCTTACGATAAGGGTCGTAAAGTATATTTCGGTAATATCCGCTTGTATTCTCAAAATTAGTAATTTCCTGTTGCTCCGTTTTATGTATTGAAATTGGCTGTATCTCTTTTAAAAAGCGACTTTTGCAACAAACTTCTTTTATTTTGCGTCCGGTGAAATGATTATAAATTTGTAGTTTGGAACTTGCACCTAAAGACAAAACAGTTAACGAATCGTTAAAAATACAATGGGAAGAATAGTGTAAATTGGGGTACCAAACAGATAAATCGTGGGTATAGGCATACGGGTATTTTCCAAATAGAGAAACCAATTTTGTTTTTTTATAATCAATTACGGCTTCGAGAGGCTGTTTATACTGAATTTCAGGATTATGGGGTAGCTCATAAAGCTGGATATAATAAATATGCAATAAATGTTTTCTCTCTTGAAACAGTGCTTTTAAGTCGCGAAAAAAATAAGTTCCAAATTCGCCTTTTTCTTGATATAGAATTTTATCCAATTTTTTTCTGTAAAAAATATTACCTAAGCTATCTGAAATATAAAGCCTTAGTGGATAATCGGCAACCAAAAATATACTATCTAAATTATGCAAATAGATACTGTAATGGGCGCCGGGCAGTTCATTTTTTCCTTCATTTCCAAATTTTAAAATTCGATTAATCGACTTATTTTCTGCCGTACAAATAAAGAGTTCTCTATTGGCATTGTCAAATCCCCAATATAGAAGTTGATTATTTTTTTCGACAAAATTTTCCTGACTGAAATCATAATTTACCTCTGACGGAATGTCTATTTCTAACTGCTTAAGATATTTTAAGTTTATTTCTTGTTTATCACTCACACCACAATCGCTTAAAGCATTTTTGTGCTGCTCCGAACAGGCTATAATAAAGCCGAAGCTTAGTATTAGAAATATTAGTCTTTTAAATCGTTGCATCTTATTTTTTGGTTAAAAGAAAGCTACAAAGAAAAAAATCTTTGCAACTTTCTACAAATCTTACTAATATTTATAAACAACTTTCCGCACACAATAATTTCCCGGCCAATAGCATCCTTGATTTATTCGAGTACCGTGTCTTACGATGCGTTTAACGGCCTTTACCTCATTTTACCCGCTCATGCTTTCGTAAATGGTAATTCCACCGAAAACACTCATGAGTGCTATGGCACCCAAAATTAATTTCTTTTTCATAACTTTTTAAATTTTAAAGATTAAAAATTGATTTAATTTTTGAAAACAATTTGATTTTGTTTTCGGCTGCAAACTTCAAAAAAAAAAAAAATGATTTTGCAAAATTTTTAACAAAAAAATTACTTCTATTTTTACATAAAATATTTCATTATCGGTAAAATATTACTGTCTATTTTTTACTAGCTCCGGCAGAATAAGCAAACAAAATTATGTTCAATAAAATCATCATAAGACACAACACATTAATTTTCAAAACCTTCATTATCTTTTTTTTAATAAGAAGTGAATTTTACAATATAAAAACGCTCATAGCCTCTCGTCTGATCGTCCTCTGTCGCATTTGCTTTGAAAATTACTCAATTCGATTATTCACTTTTACTCTATATCGCCTGTCGTTCAAATAGTCGCCTTGATAAATTAAGTTTCTGTTTTCGATATAATAAGTTTTACTTTTGATCGTCATATTTAATTTGTTCGTAAACCAAAATTTTTGCTTGTAATCGTAATACACCGGATAGCTAAAATGTGTAAACCTGTTTTTCATTTCTTTATACTGCGTAGTGTCGTATGCATCAGTAAAAAATGAAATCTGACAATTTTGTTGAATATTGGTATTTTGCAATAAGGAATCCCACTCGTTTAGTTCCAAGATACAGTGGTAACAATCGCCATTAATGTAAACCAAAAGAGCCTTGTCCTTTTCTATCTGCAATTTTTTTTGTCTATTGCCAATTTGAAACATTTCCGGCACTTTAAGTTGTTTTTTGAGCATGCTGCTGTTGCAGGCGAACAGTACAAGTATGCTCATAAACATAAGTAAGCTTAGTTTACTTTTCATTTTGTTTCTGCTGAATAAGTTTTTCTATATCTACATGATATTCGCGGATATAAGGTTCACTGTCATCGTTCCGGGCTACGGTATAAAGGACTTTGTTCTGCTCATCGTAAGTTATGGCACTACAATCTTCGTCGAGCGTAAGTACGAATAATGGTTTGCCTTGCCAATTGTAAACTAAGAGATGATTAGAATAAAAAACTTTATCGCCTTTGGGATAGTCTTTTGCTGTTCTTCCCCTATAAGGTATGATAAAATATCTTTCAGAGGCATAAGGGAACAAAAAACCATTAATATTTTCAGGGAGAGGATTGTAAGTTACTATATCGCCCATAGTTACCGGTAAAATTTTAGGTGCATCGCCATGTATATAATTCACCAAACTTATTTTCTTGTTCTCTATCTTAAAAATTCGGATAACCGGAGTACTACGAAAAACTGATAACACAAAATTTTTATATTTAAGAATTTGAGCTTGCATAATTAAGGCAAGCGATTTCCGGCTTGTTAAATAATGCTCGGCAAAAGGATAATCTAGTATTTTTTCGATACGGTTATTTTTTACATTATATGTAAAAAGAGAAGCATCAAAAACACTATAACTATTGCAGATAAAATTATCTGTATCTTCAGGAACAAGATGGAAAAGTACAAAATCTTTATTTCTAACCCGCCTGTAGGAGGAAGCCGTTGTTTTTCCGTGCTTCACTTCCGATAAGGAGAATGTAAAAATCATTTGTTTCCGATAATCCCAAACACTCAACGAATCTTTATCTATTTTGAGAACTTGTTCTACAAGTCCCAATTCAAAAGGACCTTTTCCGCGTTTACCGAAACTAATTATTGTGTCTCTTTTATTTACATCAATATACTTAAGGTTGTATTCATTGGTTACGTCAATAAGTATAAGCTTACCCGAATTGTAATTAATATAATAAGGATCTACCAAAAAATTATTTTCGTTAAACGTCCATGCCTTACCTTTTACAAAATAATTTTTTTTAAAAGTAGGTAAAATTTTATCATTTGCACTTTCTTGTTCAAGTTTCGCCTCTTTTACGGCATGTTGATCTTCTATTTGTTTATGATTGATAGTTTTATCTTGGGAATTATTTACAGAAGTGTTATTGGAACAAGCACTTAGTATGCCCAAAAATAAAAAAATAAACAATCTATTTCTCATCATAATTACTTCATTTATAGTAGTCTGAAAAGTTAAATTATGATAACTTTTCAGACTAACATTTCATTAATTAATTGTAAACAACCGTGCGTTTTTCGCCTATAACAGTAATAGATCCTACCGTCAGACAAACCCCATTACCGGAACAATAAATTGTTACAGAAGGTGGCACATTTGCCTTCACCTCATTTTGCCCGCTCATGCTTTCGTAAATGGTCATTCCGCCGAAAACACTCATTAGCGCTATCGCACCCAAAATTAATTTCTTTTTCATAGTTTTTAAAATTTTTTTAGATTAAAATTTAGTTTAATTTTTGAAAACGTTTTCGGCTACAAACTTCAAAAAAAAAAAAAAATGATTTTGCAAAATTTTTAACATTTATTTTTGGGTGTTTTTTTACTAATTCATATAATTATTAACATGTCCTTAATTTTTTTCCAATAAAAAATTAGCTATTTCTTTTTCCAGCTTTTTTGTTCCAAAATTAAAATCATAGTTTATGGTTTTAACAATTTTACTATTCCTAACAAAATAAAGCATTGGATTTGAATTTAATAAGAGATTTTCATAATCATTTACCCGCTCCTTCTTGTCTCTAATACAGGTTATTCCCTTTAATTCTTCTTTATAATGGTTATACATAACCCTATCGTAAGCCGGAATAATAACAAGTAATTTCGATTTATCCGACACTTTGTTCAAATCGGCTATGGTCTGATCTATACAGGTATGACAGCCGTTTAGCGATATAATTACCACAATCTTCTTTTCAAAAGTTTCTATATTCTGATTAAAGTCGGACAAATAATATTTTAAATCTGTTTCTTGCTTATTTTCAGTGCAAGAATATAAAATAAAGAGCAAAAAAATAAATAAACTAGTTTTTGTCATTTTATTTTTCTTTAGAAAAACT
>CAYQXT010000239.1:0-6344 GCA_964421365.1 uncultured Bacteroidaceae bacterium | reverse complement strand
AACTGGCTAATATCGCCAACCAGATCCCATTAATAGCGAATAAAAATTTTGCCTACTTTATAGCTTGTAAAGGGTGGCGTATCAATTCCGAGAGCTAATTTCACCAGTGCTTCGGGCAGATTTTGTCCGGTACCAACAGCGAGATAAACCCAAGCCGGAATTCGCGGATTTATCTCAATTAAATAGTATTCTCCGGCGTTCGTTTTTATCATTTCCAGCTCCATACCACCGCGCCATTTGGTTTTAGTAATTAAATCCTGCGTAATTTGTAATAATTTTGAATCGCTGATGGAAATTCCTCCCCATGCTTTGCCCTTATCCGTAATATATTGCTTACGCATAGCCACAGCTCCAATGGTGTTTCCGCGTCCATCGCCCATGGCAATTACATTCACTTCTGTTCCACGTACAAACTCCTGAATGATAATAGGTAAACCCCATTTGGTACTAATTTTATTAAAATGATTAATGACCTGTTCGGGATTATAAGCCAAATAGGCATCGTAGTACTTCCCTTTTACTAGTAAAGGATATTCGAAATCACTACGTAAACTACTAATATCCTGATAATTGCCTATTGGTTTAGAATTGGGCACTTTTACACCGTATTTTTCGCCATATGCGGGCAAATTGGCTTTATGACGCTCCTCAAATTGCTCTAAAGTAGGCAAAAAAGTCTTTATCCCTTGCTCGGCCAGAAGTTCCTGATTGGTAATAAAAGTAAATAGTTCAGCATCAAAATTAGGAATTATGAGGTCGAAATGCTCTTTTTCGTGAATCTCAAGAATGCGAGCGATAAAATCCTCAGAACCAGTAGAAGGATAGGGTATTTGATAGGTTTTATCCACAATTCCGGGGATATAAATTCCGGGTTCGAGATTCTCATAGGCTAAACCGATAATTCGAGCCTCAAATTCTTCAGATTCGCGTATTCCGCGAATAGTTGGGACGCCAGGACCGGGGTTATCGGTGTTGTTCAGGCCAGTAATGGCTATGGTAATTTTCTTTTTCATCTTAGTTTTTGTAAATGACTAATTACGAATTCCATTCTACAATTCTTAAACAAAAAGTATAGGACGATAAGGCTAAGTATAAATTACTGATAATCTTAATCAATCATAAAAATCTTAATCAATCTGCGCAAAAATTTATTAAAATCCACAATTATATTCGATGTTCATGACAAGTCATAATTATTCTTCAGTCATTTCGTATTTTCGTAAGAGCATAAAAAAATCGTTTATATTCTGCTCAAGAGTATAGGGCTCTACTTCGTAACGACTGAGCAGTTTTTGTATAATCTCTTCTTTGCTTATAGCAAGTTTAATCTCATTCAGGATTTCTAGTCCAATAGGATTAACGCTAAACGATTCGCCGGAATTAGCATCAAATACAAATCCACTATCACTGATGGCTACATTTGGTTTTAATTTCATATTTTTTAATTCTTTCGTCTATATTCTAGTTCTTGACTATTTGAGGTGCAAGCACGCTCATATGTCTATCTAATTCTGTCTGCAAAATACGCATAAATTATATTTTTTCCTATTACATAATTTTGTATTTAATTTATATTATTTCGTTTACCGAGTTCTTCTAAAGGTATTTTGGGCTTAATTTTAAGTTCTTTGTATTCCGAAACCGAATAGCCCACCTCTTTTTTGAATTGGTTGGAAAGATATTGCACGCTACTATAATCCATTAAATAAGCAATTTCGCTTAAAGTATATTCTTCGGAATCAATTAAATCTTTAATTTTTTCGAGTTTATTGAGAATGATGTAACGCTCTAAAGTACTATTTTCTTGTTTGGAAAAAATTTTTGAAATTTGCTGATAACTCATGTTCAATTTTTCAACCATATATTCCGACTTCCGGGCAATGGAATCTGCTCCGTTCATTTCATGAATAAGCTCGAACACCGCTTGCTTAATTTCAGCGACAATACGCTGCTCCTTGCTCACAATAACTTCAAGACCAAGCTGATTTAGCTTATTAACAATGTTTTTATCAGAAATAGAGGTCGAATCATATTCTATTTTCAAATATCCGATTCTAATTTCCAGAATATGGATATTTTCATCCTGAAACTCATGGAAAAGTAAACGAATACAGCACTTAGAGTACATATTTTTAAGAAAATACTCGGCTGGAATAAAAGATTTGCCCGGCATATACTTAATTCTTTGTTGTTTGACGATTCTCAGGAACAAAACTTGCGTTAATAATGTAGTTATCCAAGCACGTTAAAATGTCAAAAATTTAAGATAATATTGACTTACAAGTCATTGATTATAAAGACTGTCAAGTTTATAATACATTGTATTATAATAGCTCTCAAATTTTACGAAGGCCTGCTTATTATTATACGACGACTGACTTTTATCTGTAAGTTTAGCTCTATAATCGTCCATATCTATCATGATTCTTTTTATTTTATGTTTACTTATAGTTGGAATAACTTGCTGCCAGATAGCCATTCGTATGAGCTGATTTCCTCGCTGATAAATAAAATAATTGAGATAAACTCTTTTGGATTGAGGATAAATTTTTTTCAAATCCAAGCCTAATTTTTTTAAAGGAATTTCACGAATAAGCTCTTGAGAATAAGGATATTCTTTTTTATTTTTTTCTGCTATCTTTTTATATCTATTCCTAAAGTAAGAAGTATCTGCTGCTATCATTTTTCTGCTGTTCAGCTCTATAAAATAGGGTTTTATATATTTATTTTTCGTCTTCAAATAATTAGTACTATCGTAATTATACCATCTTTCTAATTTGCTAAATTTAAAATAAATTTTGTTTGTATCCTGAATTAAAAAAGTTCTGAAATATTTGCTGTAAACCGACTTGAAATCTATAATGTCATCAAAATTAGCTATTTTTTTAATCTTTCTCTCTTTTACTCCATAATAATAGAGTGAAAGATTTTTATAAACACTCTTATGTGTCCCCCCATCGGGGAATTTTCCCAATCCGGTTGGTGGCTGCGAAACCTCATTTAAAAGCATGAAAGCTAATGCTGTGGAATCAGAATTCCATGTAGGATATTTACAAAGCGAATAGCTCAATACTGCATATTTTGAATGACAAGAACTAAAGAAAAGAATAAGCAGAACAAAAGCAAGGAATAGTGAATAGTTTCTTCTTTTCATTATCAAGTTTTCAAATTCTTCGTACGTTCGCCATTAACAATTCACCCTTAAGAATTATTTTCCTCCATATTTTAAATTAGTATCGGCTCTATCGGCATGAAAGTTAAAGCCCAATCGCTTGCCGGTAACGGTGAGTGATTTATTTCTTCTTTCCTGAATCTGAGCTACATTAGTAAGTTTCACTTCTTCATAAGGAGGCACCAGCAAATCGAAATCGAGAGCGTATAAAATAGCCGACTCCACGATATTTCTAAGGGCTTTTTCATCAATTCGAGCATTTCCAAAATCGTTGTAAAGAAATCCTAATTGTCTTTTTCCTTCCACAAAATAGTGCCTATCCTTATTGATAAAAATCCGACCAATAAGGTAGCCTAAATCATCCATACGATTATATTTGAAAGAATCAGAAAGGAAATTATATATATTTATGATCCCCGAATAACTAACCATCTGATTAGACTGGACATAGGAAATTTTCCAGACCCCATGCTCCCTGTCAAACTCAAAGACATTACTATGCATATTAAAAATCAGCAAATCTCCGGCCACTTTGAGCTCCGCAAAAAAAGGCCCTTTGTCTTTATAAGTCAAAGCAGCTTTGTCTCCTTTAGCCAGTAATTTTGCATTATATTCAGCTGTCAAAATTGTAATAACTTTTTTCAGCACGCGAAAAGTCTCCAGTGTTCTATCAAAAACCTGCTGTTTTACAATACTTTTTCCCTTTAAAATATCTAATATTTTGTCCTGAGCTGATTTCATAACATCTTGTTTGGCGTAAAAATAGTAAATAACAATTAATTATCGGCATGAAATTTACTCAAACGTTCGTTTAGTAAATCCATTTTGTCAAGACCAATTTGTGAAACGCAGGCGCGCAAACCTTCATCACGTACGCTTCCAGTTATTTTTAAAGAGATGGCGCTAATTCCGTAATAAAAAAGTTTTTCGAGCAGTTTACTACTATCCATACCTTTATAAGAAAAAGTGAAATAAAATCCATCGCCAACCTCTTCACCTTCATCTTTATCATACACAATTTCAAAACCATTATTAAGAAATATACTTTTCATTTTTTTGGCTCTAACACCATATTCCAGTACATTCTCTGTCAGTTTCATATCGCCATCATTTACAGCCTTCAGCATAGCAGCCAAAGCATATTGAGCAGAGTGCGAAGCGCCCGAAGACATGGAGTACAAGGAACCGTAAATCATTGAATAACCAAACTGGTCTGTTTTGTAATAGCGTTTTAAATCGGGGTAACGCCGATTGAACATAAAATCAGAAACCACCATTGCCCCAACTCTTTCACCAGCATAATTAAATAATTTTGAACTGGAAATAAGCAGAATATAGTTATCGGTATAATTTGCCACTGATGGCTGAAAAGGAGTCTGACCGGGTACGGTGTAGTCTTTTCTAAAATCCATTCCAAAATAGGCAAGATCCTCAATCACAATGACATCATACTTAGTGGCTAATTCGCCAATAATTTTCAACTCGGTTTCGGTTAAACTTATCCAAGAGGGATTATTAGGATTAGAATATAATAAAGAAGAGATTTTACCTGTTTGAAGTTCGGCTTCTAATTTCTGGCACAATTTTTCACCCCTGTAATCGTACATATCAAAGCTATGCCATTCGTGGCCAATAACCTTACAAGCCTGCTTATGAACAGGAAAACCAGGATCGAGAAATAATGTTCCCTCTTTATTTTTGTCGCTCCTATTAGCTACCAGAAATGTAGCAAAAGCTCCCTGCATACTTCCCACAGTGGGCAAACAACCGGCTTCTTCCACCTCAATATTCATAAAGGATTTCACAAAACGCTTAATTTCAGTTTTCAAAGGCGCCACTCCCTCAATCATCGGATATTTAGAAATAACGCCTTTCTGTATGGCCTGAATTTGCGCCTTGGTGCCTACTTCGGGAGCAGGTAGCCCCGGAACGCCCATTTCCATTCTCAGATATTTTTGGCCACTCTCCTGCTCTATCTGATTAACCAATTTTACAATTTCGCGTATAGTAGATTGACCCAAATCGCCTAATCCACTTGATTTTATTCGCTTACTAACTATTTTTGCATCAATAGGGGTATTTTGTAATTCCATTTTTAGTTTTTGACTACAAATCTAAAGTATTTTTTGATTTTTGTTTACAAATCAGAAGTATTTTTTGATTTTTGTTTACAAATTAGTTCTTCCGCTTTGTTCTTGGGGATTTTATGGTATTCGTCAGAAAAAAAATTATAAAAATTCATTTTTATTTAAAAGGATTGTAATTTTTTTTATATTTGTTCCTAATTAATATTTATTCTAATATTCTAAAAATATAAGTAATGAAAAAAGTTAATTTGTTGATTTTTAATCTTGCTTTTTTAGCAAGTATTTTATTCTTTAATGCCTGCACTAATGCATACAATCAAAAAGGAGCAGAGCAGAAAAAAGATAGTACTAACGTAGAGAATAATGGGAACTCAGGAAATGAAGGAGAAAATGAAGTTTCGTATAGTACGCATAATTCGACAGAGAGTAAAGATATGAGTAATAATTGTTTAACGTGCCATTACCAAGGAGGATCGGGCGAAGGTGTATTCACTACGGGCGGCACAATTTATGATTCTACCCAAACCACCACTTTTGCCAATGCCACACTCTATTTTTATACAGATGCAAACGGACAGGGCACTTTGGTAGATAGTCTTGAAGTAGATGCTTATGGACATTTTTATACCACTCAAGAAATAGATTTTACACAGGGCTTATACCCCGTAGTAGAAGGGACAAACGGTTTTCGTAATTATATGCCATCAAGTACTCCCACTGGAGCCTGTTACTCTTGTCATGGAACTTCTACTGCCCCTAAAATATGGGTAAAATAAAAAAAGAATTTCATCCAGAAAGTTAATTCAAATCAGGATTTTCAGGGAATTTAGTCCAATAAGCATACTTTTTACCCATTTTCAGCAAAGAATCTTCCCAGATATTTTCGCAAATGTCGGTAGAAAGTGTTGCTTTTTTGTCCATATTAGAAACAACCCAAAAATTTCTATCAATTTCTTGGTCTAATTGTTTTGGCGACCATCCGGAATAGCCCAAGAAAAAGCGTATATTTTCTGGAGTGGCTACTTTTTGATGAATCATTTTTTTTATGATTTCAAAATCGCCTCCCCAATATAAATTTTCGTCAA